>NZ_DBMCWA010000036.1:0-2040 GCF_056977735.1 Succiniclasticum sp. | reverse complement strand
TGGGGAAAAATTGGCGAAAACAATGTGGGAGCAGTTCGGCATCCCGTATTTGTGCTGTGAGTATCCGTATGGAATCCAGGGCATGCGGGTGTTTTTACAGAAACTCGAAGAACGCCTGTCATTAGATTTTTCAGAAGAAATCCGCAAAATGGAAATGGAAGCAGACCGGTTGGTCCGATACAGCGGCATGTACCTGACGACGTTGTACCTGCTTCCGGCGATAGTTACCGGTGACCGGGCGCATCGTCCCGGTATGAAGCGGTTTCTGCAGGATGAACTAGGGATGGATGTTACAGCTGAGTTCGATACAGATGCCGGCGACCAGGATCAGTTGGAAACGGAATTGCAGCATTCCAATGCGGTACTGTTGCTGGGTTCTTCTTTTGAGGCAGAACTGACGGAACGGTTTTCGCTTCCACTGGTGCGGTACGTTTATCCCGTCGTTGACGAAGTCTGCCTGACACGGCAGACACTGTTGGGAGCGGAAGGCACAGCGTATCTCATCCAGCAGATCGTGAACGCGGTAATGCGGGTGCGCTATAAAGCGGAAGGAATCTTCCGGGCGCTGCGGGATTAAAAGCAGTGATATATTTAATCAGTGTCTCATTAAGTTCAGTATAAAAGTTGAGGTTTTGCATTTGACGCAGGAAAGCAGAAGAACAAACACAACTGTACAGGGAAACATTTTTAAAAGCAATGTCAGCGCAGGAGAAAATGACTTTGCGAGGCATCCCTGTTTTTCCGAAAGCCTGAACCAGTACGCGCGGATCCATCTGCCGGTGGCTCCTGCCTGTAATATTCAGTGCCGGTACTGCCTGCGCAAGTACTGCTGTGCCAATGAATGCCGTCCCGGAGTAACGGCGCGGGTGATGACGCCGGTGGAGGCGCTTGACTGGTACCTTAGCCAGAAGAAGCAATTTCCCGAAATTACGGTTGCCGGTGTTGCCGGGCCGGGGGATGCCCTGGCCAACTGGCCGGTTGTAAAGGAAACATTACGGAAGATACGTGCCGTGGATCCGGAAGTATATTTATGTCTTTCCACAAACGGATTGCTGTTGCCGGAATATGCGGAGGAACTGAGGGAGAGCGGCGTGCGTTTTGTGACGGTGACGGTGAATTGTGTTGAAGCGGAATGCGGAGCAAAATTATATGCGTTTGTCAATTATAAAGGAACGCAATACAGAGGGTTGGAAGCTGCCAAACTGCTTTTCCATCAGCAGATCGAGGGGATACGGGTCGCAAAAAAACTGGGCATGTTTATCAAAATTAACTGCGTAGCGATCGACGGAATCAACCTGGACCAGATTGAAAAGGTAGCAAACCTGGCGGAGGCGTTGCAGTGTGATGTTATGAACATCATCCCGTTGCTCCCGGTGCCTGGCAGTGAACTGGAAAAAGAAAAGCCGCCGTCTTGTGAACAGATTGAACAGCTGCGGCTAACCTGTGGTAAAAAGATCCGGCAGATGAAGCACTGTAATCACTGTCGTGCCGATGCAGTTGGAAGACTGAAAGGAAAGTGAATTTCTGCAGTGAAATCTGATTCGGGGTGATTATTCTTGTATCGGATATTATTGCGAACAAATCAAAAAGAGCAGCGCTGAAGTTAATCAGCACTGCTCTAAAATTTTGCTGCCTCATATCCTTTTTGGGAACCGTTTCTTCAGCCAGAGGAACAATACAGGAATTACAAACAGTGTAAACACGGTAGAAGTAATCATGCCACCGATAATGACCCAGGCCATGCTGACACGGGTTTCCGAGCCTTCGGAAAGACTCAGGGCCGTGGGCAGCATGCCGACTACCATAGTTATGGCGGTCATAAAGATAGGTTTCAGCCGGACTTTGCCGGCTTCTACTACAGCTTCCAGAGGAGAAATGCCTTCGTGAATCCGGGTAAGAGTGTAGTCTAACAGCAACGTGCCGTTTTTGGCGACCAGGCCGTCCATTACCAGAATACCGATCAGCGAATACAGGTTGATGGTGTTGTTGGTGAACAGCAGGAAAAAGATAGAGCCGATGATGCCCAGAGGTAATGAGAAC
>NZ_DBMCWA010000035.1:0-2732 GCF_056977735.1 Succiniclasticum sp. | reverse complement strand
CACACCGCGCAACTGCAAGATGCACTTGCCGCCATCCATAACTGCCAGCTCGTCCTGGCTCATCAGCTCTTTGCCACAATGTCAAGTGATGAATTAAAAAATATCAGCCACGATCAAAGAATTCCTTTTTGTGGCTGCCATTCGGATAATTATTAGCTTGACTTGTACTGCTTAACTTGTTTTATTCGAGAGTGCGAATTATAATAAGGCGGTACGGAGGTGCTATATGGATTACATGACTTTGAAAGAAGCAAGTAAAATTTGGGGAGTAACACCCCGTTGGATCAATTACTACTGTTCCGCAGGACGTATTCCAGGTGCGGAAAAGATGGGGACTGTCTGGCTTATCCCCAAGAGTGCTACAAAGCCAGTAGACAGACGAAGAAAACCCGCCGGTAGATCAAAAGGAGAACATCATGATTGAAGTTTATTATGCGGAAGATGACGAAATGATTGGCAAGTCTGTAAAAGAATATTTGGAACAACAAAATTGCAAAGTAGCTGTTTTTGATAGAATTGCAGATGTCAAGAAAGCGTTAATCGGTCATTTGCCTACAATCGTCTTGCTGGACTGGAATATGCCAGACGGACAAGGGAGTGAATTATGCCTTTGGATTCGGGAAAGGTGGAAAACCCTGCCTATTGTTTATTTGACGATTCGGGGCGATGCTCACGACATTGTTACCGGTTTCCAAAATGGGGCGGATGATTATGTGGTAAAGCCCTTTGATCTTGCCGTTCTGTATTCCCGCATTTTGGCGCTGCTGCGAAGAACCAAAACCGTACCCGACACAAAGCTATTCTGCGATGACCTAATGTTGGATAAGGAGAAAACGGCTGTCTATGACGGACAGAAAGAAATTGCTGTAAGCCAGCCGGAGTACCGCATTCTCCTGATCCTGATGGAAAACAAGGGAAAAACGATCACCAGAAACCAGTTATTAGAACAAGTCTGGGATCGCAGCGGGAACTATGTAAATGACAATACGCTGACGGTCACAATGAAAAGACTGCGGGAAAAATTGAACTATCCATCCTGCCTGAAAACGATCCGAAGTTTTGGCTACCGTATGGAGGACACACAATGAGCGAAAAATGGAAACAAAAAATACTTCTGATTTTTCCGTTTGCTGTTCTTGCGGCAGGCATGATATTTACCGTCACTTTCTTCCTGCACACGTATCGGCAGATTGCATTTGAACACACCTCGGCATTATGCGAAACCATATTGGAAAATTCTCCTGAAGCAGAGCCGCAGCTATTAGCGGCTTTGAAAGACTATCATTCATTGACGGAACAAGAACTCAGAGGCAACGATTATCTGGAAAAATACGGATACCGGGTCGATGATTTTTGCTATGATTTCCCGCTGGATACAGTGCTTTTTCCGATTCTATTTTTCCTTGTGACCGCCTGTGCGTTTGCCGCAGGAATCTTTCTATCCCGCAGAAAAAATCGAAAGAAGATCGCTGATTTGACTGAGTATTTGGAGCAGGTCAATATCGGCGCAGGCGGGACATTGATACAGACGAAGGAAGACGAATATTCCCATTTGCAGGACGAGATCTACAAAACGGTCACGATGCTTTACCAAACAAGAGAAACGGCAGTTGCCGCAAAGAAAAATTTTGCAGAGAACCTGGCTAATATCGCACATCAACTGAAAACGCCGATCACAGCGGCCTTTTTGTCGTTGCAGCTTATGGAAAAAGAAATTCCGGGGGCTTACGCAGAACAGGTCAAACAGCAGTTGAAACGATTAAACCGTCTGGAAGAATCCCTGCTTATGCTTTCCAAAATTGATGCTGGAACGCTGCCGCTCAAACGGGAAAAGATCGATCTTTATACGGTATTAAATCTGGCGGCAGATAATCTGAACGATTTATTGCGGGAAAATCATATTACTGTTGAAATTCCAGAAAATGGCTGTATTGAATTTTGGGGGGATTTGGAGTGGACAATGGAAGCTCTCATCAATCTCATCAAGAATTGTATGGAACATTCTAAGTCGGGCGGCGTAGTTCATTGTGGCTACTCTGGCAACCCTCTCTATGTAGAAATTCAGGTATGGGATGACGGGGCGGGCTTTGACACAGAGGACTTACCGCGTCTTTTCGACCGTTTTTACCGGGGCCGATGTGCGGCCCCCGATGGAATTGGAATTGGTCTGGCTCTTGCCCGTTCCATTTTTGAATTGCAGAACGGAACTATAACCGCCCGTAACTTGCAAAATGGCGGTGCTTGTTTTGAAATAAGGATGTACAGTCACTGAGATGTCACTTTACTTTGTTATACTGTACGCAAGATCATTCAGTAGAGAGGAGAAAGTGACATGGAAATACTAAAATGTGAAAATGTCCGAAAAGTATATGGCGCTAGAAACAATCAGGTCGTGGCGCTGGATCACATTAACCTGTCCGTACAAAAAGGAGAATTTGTAGCAATCGTAGGAGCATCCGGTTCCGGGAAATCTACCCTATTGCATATTTTGGGAAGTGTGGATAAGCCGACAGATGGGAAAGTCCTGATAGAGGGAACGGATATTTCCACCATGAACCGAACACAGGCAGCCATCTTTCGGCGCAGGAAGGTCGGGCTGGTCTATCAGTTTTATAATCTCATCCCCACCCTTAGGGTCTGACGGTCTGCGTATTCTTTCGGTGCATGGGACGGCAGGAGAATGTCGGAGCATATCACGCCGCCCTTGCGGGTGTAGTCGCTGTATTCGCCAT
>NZ_DBMCWA010000034.1:0-4766 GCF_056977735.1 Succiniclasticum sp. | reverse complement strand
GCCGGCCGAAAGAAATTCTTTCTGACAACGGTCCTGAATTTACCAGTAATGCTCTCAATGCATGGGCCTATGAGAAGCATATAGAGCATGTGTTTATCGATCCCGGGAAACCCATGCAGAACGGTTTCATTGAAAGCTTCAATGGGAAGCTCCGGGATGAATGTCTTAACCTGAACTGGTTCCATAATCTCCAGGAGGCGCGGGAGATAATCAGCCGATGGAAAGACGAGTACAATATGGTTCGCCCGCATAGTGCACTGGGTCAAAAAACACCGGCAGAATATGCGCAAATATTTTGATTATTGCAGCCATACTAAATATCCCCGTGGTACATAAAACGGGGGCAGGTCATTAAGGCTATATGTAGTAAATAGAAAATCGTAAAATTGTATGAAGATATATATTTGATGGAAGCACCATAAACGGATTGTATTAGTTGTTTTAAGTAACATATTGATTTCGTGGTATATTAGGATTCTTTGACAAACAATATTATTCTGTTCTCAATTATGATATAATAAAACTTTAGAAAACAAATAGAATTATTTTTTTGAATAGGAGTGTATTCAATGAATCATAAAACCATTACAAGAGCAGTGATACCGGCGGCGGGGTTAGGCACCCGTTTTCTGCCGGCGACCAAGGCAACACCGAAGGAAATGCTTCCCATCGTAGACAAGCCTACGATCCAGTATATTGTGGAGGAAGCGCTGGCCAGCGGTATTGAAGATATCCTGATCATTACCGGCCGCAGCAAACGGGCCATTGAAGACCATTTCGACCGGAGTATCGAGCTGGAGCTGAACCTGGCGGAAAAAGGCAAGGATGAATGGCTGGAAATGGTACGGAGCATTTCGGATATCCGTATCCATTATATCCGTCAGAAAGAACCCCGGGGGCTGGGGCATGCGATTTTATGCGCCAAACAGTTTATCGGCAACGAACCCTTTGCGGTGCTGCTAGGCGACGATGTGGTATATAACGAGGAAAAGCCTGCACTGCGTCAGTTGATTGATGTGTATGAAAAAACAGGGGCTTCCGTATTAGGTGTGCAGGAAGTACCTCATGAAAAGGTTTCTTCATACGGCATTGTGGCGGCCAGGGGTACCAGCGATCCCCGGACTTTTGCGGTGGCGGATATGGTGGAGAAGCCGCCTGTGGACGAGGCTCCTTCCAACATGGCGGTACTGGGGCGCTACGTCATTACGCCTGAGATTTTTGAACTTCTGGAACATACCGACCCGGGCGCGGGCGGGGAGATCCAGCTTACGGACGGTCTGCGCTCTCTGCTGAAGATACAGCCCGTCTATGCCTATAATTTTGAGGGCCGCCGTTATGATGTGGGCGACAAACTGGGCTTTCTGGAAGCGACGGTTGAATATGCCCTGCGCCGTCCGGAATTGCGGGAAGGCTTTTTAACGTATTTGAACGGAATTGTTAAGAAGGAGAAATAAATTATTGTTAGCACCTTAAATAGAGTGGTTCTGTTTTTGGGGAGCGGGTCACATCCATTACAAAAAGAATAATATGAACACGTTTTTTAGGCCATTGGTGCGAATACCACTTAAACATAGTTCATCGACACCTTTGAGTCGTTATAATCGGAAGACTGAAAGAAGATACAGTATAAGTGGCTTTATGGAGATAAGAACACGCCGGCTGGTAAGAAACACTCTATGAAACCGCTGGAGATATACATGAAAGAAATGTATAGGAATCATAAGCCGTAATATAAAGGACGGGGTAATGTACTGTAAATAAATCGATTCAGGAATTTAAGGTTTTTTCAAATGACAATTATTGTTACTGGCTGTGCAGGCTTCATTGGTTCTAATTTCATTTTTTATATGTTAGATACTCATCCGGATTATCGTATTATCTGTCTGGACAATCTTACTTATGCGGGCAATGTATCTTCATTGCAGCCTGTGATAAATAATCCGAAGTTCCTTTTTATGAAACTGGATATCTGTCACCGTCAAGGTGTATATGAGTTGTTGTAGAAGAACACCCGGATATGGTGGTTAATTTTGCGGGGGGGGAAGCCATGTGGATTGCACCATTGAAGACCCATCTGTCTTTTTACAGACCAATGTGATGGGAACCGCTGTTTTACTGGACGCCTGCCGGGAATATGGCATTAAGCGCTTTCATCAGATCAGTACGGATGAAGTATACGGTGATTTGCCCTTATACCGGCCGGATTTGTTTATTACAGAGCAGTCGCCCCTGCGTGCCGGTTCGCCTTACAGCGCTTCCAAGGCCGATGCTGATTTGCTTGTTTTGTCATCATCATACCTTCGGTCTGCCGGTAACAATCAGATGCAGTTTTAATAACTATGGACCGTACCAGTTTCCGGAAAAGCTGATATCCCTTTAACAATTTGTAACTGCTTTCATGATAAGCAGGCTCCTGTTTATGGGACAGGACAGAATGTGAGGGGCTGGCTGTATGAAGAAGACCATTGCCGTCGATTGATTTGATTATTCATAAAGGACGGAACGGAGAAGTCTATAATGTGGGTAGCCACAATGAGATGTGTAACATAGATATTGTAAAGCGAATTGGTAACGAATTGGGTAAGCCGGAAACCTTGATTACACATGTCGCTGACCGTAAAGGGCATGATAAGCGTTATGCTCTTGATACATCAAAGATTTTCAGCGAGTTAGGATGGGTGACGGATATTTCTTTTGAAGAAGGTTTTTAGAGAACGATTCAGTGGTATTTAGAACACCGCGACTGGTGGGACAGTATTTAGTTGTTTGATATAACTGTTAATTATGTGGTAAAATCAAATATCAATAAGAAATACTTGTTGTATCGAAATTTATGATTCATAACAAGGAAGGTGCTTTTTACATGAATATTCTAGTTACCGGCGGCGCAGGTTATATTGGTTCCCATACCCTGATCGAACTGATGGCGGCTGGTCATTCCGTTGTGGTGGTAGACAACTTTTCCAATGCCAGCGAGGAGTCCTTGCACAGGGTGGAAACCATTTCAGGTCAGACGGTTCCTTTTTATAAAGTGGATATACGGGACAGGGCCGCACTAGTGACGGTTTTTGCTGTTCATTCGTTTGACTGCTGCATCCATTTTGCCGGTCTTAAGGCAGTGGGGGAATCGGTAGTGAAGCCCTGGGAGTATTATGAAAATAATATCAGCGGTACTTTGGTGCTACTGGATGTGATGCGTCAGCATCATTGTAAAAATATCATTTTCAGTTCTTCAGCTACAGTGTATGGAACGCCAATGGAAATTCCCATTACCGAGGCCTGTCCCAAAGGTCGCTGCACCAACCCTTATGGCTGGACCAAGTCCATGCTGGAAGAGATTCTGACCGACCTGCATACGGCAGATGTAAAAAAGAAAGATCCACATCCTTGGAATGTGGTGTTGTTGCGTTATTTTAATCCCATCGGCGCCCATGCCTCCGGACTGATTGGGGAAGATCCTAACGGCATCCCCAACAATCTAATGCCGTACATCACCCAGGTGGCAGTTGGAAAGCTGGATAAGCTGCATGTATTTGGGGATGACTATGCCACACCGGACGGGACTGGCGTGCGGGACTACATTCATGTGGTGGACCTGGCCAAAGGCCATGTGAAAGCTCTGAAGGCCATTGAAAAAAACTGCGGCCTAGCCGTTTACAATTTAGGTACAGGCCACGGCTACAGTGTGCTGGATGTAGTACATGCCTTCGAAAAAGCCAGTGGCGTAACGATTCCTTATGTAATAGAAGAACGCCGGCCGGGGGATATCGCGGTGTGCTATTCGGATCCCGGCAAGGCGAAGCGGGAACTGGGCTGGAAGGCGGAACATGATATTTCCGATATGTGCCGCGACAGCTGGAACTGGCAGAAGAATAACCCGGATGGGTATGGAAAATGAGATAGTAAAAAGCGCGGCTGACACCGCGCTTTTGCGGTCTGTATTGCAATCGTTTCACAATTACTCCTGTTTGCATAAAGGAAAATAAGACAGATTATGGTAAGCATAATTGTTCCGGTATATAAGGTCGTACAATACCTGCCCCAATGTATTGAAAGCATTATTAATCAGACTTATCGGGATTTGGAAATCATTCTTGTGGATGACGGATCCCCTGATTCTTGTGGAAAAATCTGTGACGAGTATGCCGAAAAAGATAAAAGAATCAAAGTTTTTCATAAAGAAAATGGTGGATTATCTGATGCCCGCAATTATGGAATCATGATGGCGCGAGGTGAATATCTGGGCTTTGTTGACAGTGATGATTGGCTTGAGCCGGACATGTTTGAAACCTTAGTCAGTACAGCGCAGGAGAATAACGCAGATATTGTTTCTTGTGGCTTTTTCCGTGAATATCCGAATTTTTCTGTCGTTGATTCAGATATTGACATGAGATTTTCTGATACACGAGCTTTGGTAAGAGCGTTGATAAATGATGATATTAATGTTTATATATGGAATAAACTTTACCGTAAATCGTGTTTTTCAAATTTTTCTTTTCCTAAAGGTCATGTCTATGAGGATGTTTCAACACTTCATAGAATCTTTTTAAATGCAGTAACCGGCATTAGCATTTCCATGCCTTTATATCACTACAGAATGAAAAGAGCGGAATCAATAAGTCAGGCTCGATCCATAGATAACTTGATCGATTACTGGATGGCTCATAAATCTTGCTAATGTTTGTCAAGAGTTTTTTCGAAAAATCTTGCTAATGTTTGTCAAGAGTTTTTTCGAAAAATCGGAACTTTTGAAAGCTAAAAAAAAG
>NZ_DBMCWA010000033.1:0-4935 GCF_056977735.1 Succiniclasticum sp. | reverse complement strand
TCGGGCGTGGTGTCCCAATCGGGAATTACGTCAGGCCAATCACCTTCATCATAAAGAAAGAGCAGAGACTGTGAAAGCCTCTACTCATATATTAAGAATCGAGATTTGATTATTTTTTGGCTGACAATTACTTTAAGACAGATCAAATAATAGTTAAAAAGCTACGATATAAGTGTGCCGTTGCAATTGCGCGAACCTGGCGTTGGTGTTATGCGAATACACGACAAGAAATTAGAACACGAGATTCTTTTTTGGAAGAAATGAAGAGTTTTGCGAAAAACAACTTGACTTATTCTGAAATGAGAGGTTGGCCATTACATTTACAGTTTACAGTATTACTGGCAAGGTTTAAAAACCCCTTTGTGTTTGCATTGTTGTACTTTCTAAACCAAGTTTATAGAAGAGTAAGAGGATAAATTGAAGGATTTTTGACAAAGCTGGAAACACCGCAGAGGTTTGCTGTGAATAAGAAATGGATCAAATGGAAGATTCGTTATTCAGTAAAGAATACGAAGACCCTTTTAAGGGTAGCAAGTAGTCATACCACTGCGGCTTGAACAAAGTGAAAGCCAGCGTCATTTAGGCGCTGGCCTGTGTTGGGCCCTTATAGGGCTAAGCGAACCACCCCTTGAAGGGGTGGAAGCGATTATGCGTTATAATAATCTTTGTACCATTCTGCAAACTTCCTCAATCCGGTACGGATGTCAATGGTGGGCCGGAAGCCGTAATCCTCTTCCAGGGCTTTGCTGTCCGCATAGGTGATGGGAACGTCGCCGGGCTGCATGCCGACTAGTTCACGGTGCCCTTCGAAGTCGTAATTTTCCGGCAAGACGTTGGCCCGTACTAATTCTTCCTGCAAGGTGCTGACATAATCCAGCAGGTTTTCCGGAGTGCCGCCGCCGATGTTATACACTGCATAAGGAGGGAGGGGGAGCCCGTCTTCGCCGGTGCGTTTTTCCGGCGCGCCTTGCATCACCCGCAGCACGCCCTCCACAATGTCGTCGATATAAGTAAAATCACGTTTGCAGTTTCCATAATTGAAAATCTGAATAGTTTTGTCTGCCGCAAGTTTCTGGGTAGCAGAGTAGTAGAACATATCCGGACGTCCTGCAGGCCCGTATACTGTGAAGAAACGCAGCCCCGTGGAGGGGATGTTATAAAGTTTGGAATAGCAATGAGCCAGCAGTTCATTGCTTTTTTTTGTGGCCGCGTACAGGGAAACGGGATTGTCCACCTTGTCCTCAATGCTGAAAGGAATCTTTTTGTTGCCACCGTACACAGAACTGGAAGAAGCATATACCAGGTGTTCTACTGTATGATGACGGCAGGCTTCCAGAATGTTGTAGAAGCCTATGATGTTGCTTTCAATATAAGTATCTGGATGGTCGATGGAATAGCGCACGCCTGCCTGGGCAGCGAGATTTACTGCTATGGCAGGCTGGTATTTTGTAAAGATTTCTTCGATGAGCGCTTTATCTGCCAGGTTGCCTTTGATGAAAATGTGCTTGACTTTGGAACCGGCTGCCGCGGCAGCAGCTGTGGCTTCTTCAATCAACCCCAGCCGATACTCCTTCAGCTTCGGGTCGTAATAGTCATTCATGCTGTCGAAGCTGATGATCGTACCGGAAGTCATCTCTTTCAACAGCCGCAGCACCAGGTTGGCGCCGATGAAGCCGGGGGATCCGGTAACTAAAATAGTTTTGTTATTAAGTTCTACACATACCTTTCCCATAATTAATCTCTCCTGAACAAATCTCTGGTATAAACCTTATCCTGTACATCATCCAGCGCCGCGTCGTACCGGTTGGCAATAATGCAGCCGCACATGGACTTAAACTTCTTAATATTATTTACTACTTTGCTGCCAAAGAACGTGCTGCCGTTTTCCAGGGTGGGCTCATAGATCACAACGGTAGCGCCTTTGGCCTTGATCCGCTTCATGATGCCCTGGATGGAAGAGTGCCGGAAGTTATCGGAATTGGCCTTCATGGTAAGCCGGTATACACCCACTACAATCTCTTTCTGCCGGCTCTCCTTTTCTGAGGAGTAATCCTCGCTGTTACCATAGGCACCGGCGATTTCCAGTACCTTGTCCGCAATATAATCCTTCCGGGTACGGTTGCTTTCTACAATGGCCTTGATCAGGTTCTCCGGTACGTCCTGATAGTTGGCCAGCAGCTGCTTGGTATCTTTGGGCAGGCAGTAGCCGCCGTAGCCGAAGGAGGGGTTATTATAATAATCGCCCACCCGGGGATCCAGCGAGATGCCTTTGATGATGGCGGCGGTATCCAGGCCTTTTACTTCCGCATAGGTATCCAGTTCGTTGAAATAGGATACGCGCAGGGCCAGATAGGTGTTGACAAACAGTTTGGTGGCTTCCGCTTCCGTCAGGCCCATGAACAGCACATCGACCGGGTTTTTAATAGCGCCCTGCTGCAGAAGGGAGGCAAAGATTCTGGCTTCCATTTTTGTGATTTCGTCTGTGCCGACGATGATGCGGCTGGGGTAGAGGTTATCGTAGAGGGCTTTGGATTCCCGAAGGAATTCCGGGCTGAAAATAATATTGTCCATCTTCATCTTTTCCCGCACATGTTTGGTGTACCCTACGGGGATGGTGGATTTGATGACGACCGTGGGTTTCACCTTTCTGTCTTTGGTGCTTTCTTTCACCAGTTTCAGCACGGCTTCAACCGCGGAGCAGTCAAAGAAGTTCTGCTTCGGGTCATAGTTGGTAGGGGCGGAGACGATGATGAAATCCGCGTCTTTATAGGCTGCAGCCCCGTCCAGGGTGGCTTTTAGATTAAGAATCCGTTTTCCTTCCTTGGCCTCGGCCAGATACTTTTCAATATACTCATCCTGGATCGGGGAGATGAAGTGATTTAATGTTTCTACTTTTTCAGGAATAATATCGACCGCCGTCACATCGTTGTGCTGTGCCAGCAGTACGGCCAGCGACAGACCTACATAGCCGGTGCCGGCTACCGCGATTTTATAGCTGCGTTCCGGTGCGGGCAGGGGTTCCGTTTCTTCTGTAAACATATCAGTGGGCTCAAAGTTTAGTACTTCCGCCAGCGCCTGCAGCTGTTCGATGGAGGGGGTATATTCCTGCGATTCCAGCTTGCTCAGCATGGAACGGTTCATGTTGGCTTTTTCTGCAACCTGCGTCTGGGTCAGGTTCAGGGCCTTGCGTTTGGCAACAACGGTTTCCGAAAGCAGTTGAAGGGAAAGTTTTTTCATAGGTGTAGTGCCTCCTTGATCAGGTGTGTTAGAATTTGTAAGAAATTTGGTAATGCAATGTACGAAGCGAAATTGTTGTTTTAAATAACTGTTTCGTTTCCGCAAATTCCAGTAACAATACGCAGGTATTATAGCATTATTACTATATGTAGTCAACAGATAAAATGTATGATTATAAAGAATGCGAAAATGATTATTAATTATAATTTAACAAATTTTGTTTTCAATGGTAACAAAGAATTGTTTATTGCATAATACAATTACCTTTTTTACAAAAATTTAACGATTTATTATTTTTGATTTTATGGTGAATATGTTAAAATTATATTAGAACATATATTCACAATTGATTACATGACGAAAGAAAGAGGGGCAAATGAGTACAATCAAATCTTTTTCAGACGGTAACGGTGATATGTTTTGTATAAATCATTGCTCTGATAGCGTTACGGTACCGGGCATTGTGCAGTCTGCCATTGATAACTTCAATAACAGTGAACTGTATTTGCTTATACAAAATGTCAGTGAAAGATGCATATGTGCAAAGTTTTCCGGTTATCTGGAACAGGAACTGTACAGGCAAGGTTTTTTCCAATACAGTGTCGATGTGGAATATAACCGAAGTATAGGTGATCCCAAAATGTTGCATAATAAGATCATTGTTGTAGATCTTATCGCTCACAAAAGAGGGCTCTCCGGTTACGAAGACGGAAATCTTATTTGCATAGAGATGAAGAAATCCCGCAATAAAACTGGGCTGAATGCTGATAAGCAAAGATTGCAGGACCTCGTTAGCGACAAATATGGGTATAATTATTATTTTGGTTATATGATTATAATTGATGTGGATAAAAAACCGGAAAAATGCGGTTTGAGGATAGAAAGCGAGTTTAAGCGGAAGTGATTAGACGGAAACTTGCTTAAAAGGCAGGAAATGGAATCCCAGCATGCTGAATTGTAAAATGAAAAAGAGGATTGTATCGTTTTCACGAGGCGTAAACTCCTAATAAGACATTGCTTGGGCAGCCCAAGAGAAAAAACCGTAGATATTTTGGTGTGTAATAAAAAGTAGGAGGTTGTTCACTTGAATTATTTCACAGAAAGACACGGAATGAGGAAACCAATAAAACAAACATATGATATTGACCCCAGTAAATATTTAGTTATTTTAGGGTGTTGTGAAAAGTATTACGATAACATTGCTTGGCTGTACCCGGAAGAATGTGAGGATGGATTTGGTTGCTGCGGGCTTGACAAATATCGTCTTGCAGCAGAAATGAAATATGAGATCCCGGACTTGTACATAAGTAGTTATGGATTGATTGAAGCGCCGAGGGTAGTGACTAATATATTCGATGCAGGGCAACACGTTGATGAATACAATCAATATGCTTTACTGGATTTCATAGAGTTTATGTATCAAAATATTTATGATATTAACAAAAACGAATACCATCAATTTTTTAATCATTATCATCTGTTTAAGAAGTCTTCGAGAGCCGTCATGATAGAATTTCTAACTGACATTAATTCTTGCTTTTTGAAAACAGGACTTCTATACCACTTGTCCGCAAGCGGTGAGGTTGAAAGAGTCATTCCCAATGATGTTGCCACTCCAGAAGTTGTTGATAAAGTTTTATCTATCAAAGAGCCGGGTGCTAAGAATCTTTTACGGGAGGCCCTAATTCTTCATCATAG
>NZ_DBMCWA010000032.1:0-6487 GCF_056977735.1 Succiniclasticum sp. | reverse complement strand
CGCACATTCATCTGGTTCGTTATTCAGTTCTCAAGGTTCCGCCGTCTTTCGACGACTTGATTATAATAGCACTTCTTTTATTCCTTGTCAATACCTTTTTTTAAAAAAACTAATGGTTTTGTTTTCCCCCTCTTACTTTCTGCAAAACCGTACAGAAAGCAGAAAAGAGAGGTTCACACCTCTCTTTTTTTACTAACGTTCAGATTCAACAAATATTAAATCACTGCCAAAACAGGTTCCTTTAAATACTTATTGGTTCTCCCCTGCATCACTTTCAGCCTCTGGTTTCTCCTGAACCAGCGGTTTCATGGTCGGGAACAGTAATACATCACGGATTGAAACTGCACCCGTCAGGAACATGACCAGACGGTCGATACCGATACCCAGACCGCCTGTCGGAGGCAGACCATGCATCAGAGCATTGATAAAATCTTCATCCATCATACCGGCTTCTTCATCCCCGGCGGCACGCTCTTCCATTTGTTTTACGAAACGTTCCCTCTGATCAATCGGATCGTTCAATTCCGTAAAGCCGTTGCATATCTCGCGACCATAAATAAATCCTTCAAACCGGTCTGTAATTTCAGAATCTTCCACGCTGCTCTTAGCCAACGGTGAAATTTCTTTAGGATACTTGTAAATAAAGGTAGGCTGAATCAGCTTATCCTCAACGAATTCGTCAAAGAAAGCATTGATAATCTTGCCGACACCCCAGGATTCTTCATATTCAACGTGCGCTTCATCCGCCATCTGACGCGCCACTGCCAGGTCGGTCACACCATTGAAATCTTTCCCACTGTACTGTTTTACCGCATCAATCATAGTAATGCGTGGCCAGGGAGCAGCTAAATTGATTTCTTTTCCTTCGTAAACAATTTGCTGCGTACCCAGTACTTTTTGGGCGGTTTCCGTTACGATTTTTTCTGTGATATCCATCATGGAATCCATATCGCCATAAGCCTGATACAGTTCCATACTGGTAAATTCCGGGTTGTGTTTAATATCAATGCCTTCATTTCTGAAAATGCGACCGATTTCATAAACACGTTCCAGACCTCCAACAATCAGCCTCTTCAGGTTCAGTTCCGTTGCGATACGCAGATACAGTTGGATATCCAACGCATTATGATACGTTATAAAAGGACGGGCCGTCGCACCGCCTGAAATGGTATTCAGGACCGGGGTCTCAACTTCTAAAAAACCTTCGTTGTCAAGAATCTCACGAATACTCTTGATAATCTGTGTGCGTTTAATGAACACATCCCGTACATCCGGATTAACAATCAGATCCAGATACCGCTGACGGTACCGAAGGTCTACATTCGTCAACCCATGCCATTTCTCCGGGAGAGGTTTCAGCGCTTTGGACAAGAATTCCAGATTCTCAACACGAATGGAAGGTTCGCCCATATGTGTTTTGAATACTGTGCCGGTAACGCCTATAATATCACCGATGTCCATCAGCTTTATAAGGGAATAATTCTCTTCACCCAGGATATCTTTCCGGGTATATAGCTGGATCTTACCTGTACTGTCCTGCAAATCCAGAAAGCTTGTCTTGCCATGTCCGCGAATCGCCATTACACGGCCTGCCGCTTTGACAACCGTTCCGTCTGCTTCCATCTGCTCTACATTTTCATAAATCTCTTTGGTATGATGGGTCCAGTCAAACCGGTGACCAAAAGGACGGATGCCCCGTTCCTCCAGCTTATGCATCTTGTCAATACGGTTCTGCATCTGCTCATTGATATCCATTGCTGCAGGCGCCTGCTTTCCCTGACCAATCTTCTTATCTTCTGCCATTCTTTTTCTCCCGATTATTTAATCTTAACTATTTTATACTGATGATCCCCTATAGGCGTACGCACCGTTACCACAGTTCCAACCTTTTTTCCCATAATAGCGGCGCCAATTGGCGATTCGTTAGAAATTCTCCCGGCAAAAGGATCGGCCTCTGTCGTACCCACCACAGTGTAAGACTGCAGACGGTCTTCTTCAAACTCAGGACTCAGATCTTCAATATCTACCGTAGCCCCCAGTTCCACCTTCGTTTTCCGTTTCTTTGTATTGTCAATGACTTTCGCTGTATTGACCATCTGCTCAAGTTCCAGAATACGACCTTCAATACGGGCCTGCTCATCTTTTGCCGAAACATATTCTGAGTTTTCACTTAAATCGCCATGGGCAATAGCTTCATGCAGCCTTTCTTCATTTTCCAGGCGCTTGACAGTGCGAAGTTCTTCCAGTTCAGCCTCCAGTTTAGCAAGGCCTTCCGCAGTCAATATTGTTTCTTTTGACGTCATGATCATTCCTCCAATGTTACACTATATTAATGGTACCATTTTATAACGATACAGGGGATACCTAAAAACGATTAATTACTATTATAGTTTTTAATAATAGCCTTGTCAAATTTTACAGATGAGCATTCTTTCGGATTTGCCCTATCATTTCTTTTGTCACCGCGTGTTCAAAATTACGGAATCCGGCCAGTGTAAAACCATGCTTTCTGGCTAAAGCGGAAATAGTATCTATCTGGGACGGAAGCAGATTTCTTCCCAACGTAAAATTTTCGTACCTTCCTTCCAGCGCAAGCATCATGGTTTCAGCCATACAGGCAAAACACGTATGGGGCGGAAAGCCAAAATCAAAACGGAAATCCACATTACCGGGAACATGGATCACACCGCCTTCGATTACCAGAACATCGTTCCGCTGTGCCGATACGTTCCGGGATACATTACGTGGTCGGGCTACATCGCAGACCACGGCGCCGGATTTCAAATCAGCAGGATCAATGATAAAATCTACTGCACTGGTCACAGCAATGACCACATCCGCTTTATGCAATCCGGATTTCACATCTGAACTTACCGAAAAGGTTGCCGCACCATGGCCATTTAATTCATGTGCCAGTTCCTCCAGCGGTCCGATCCGTCTGGCAATAAGATTGATATGGCGAACCTCACGGGCCAGAATGCGGGCACAGGCCGAACCAATGGAACCACTGGCGCCGACGATAGCCACTTCCGCATCCCGCAGATCTTTCCCCATAAGGCGGGCCGCCTCCCGCGTTCCTTCCAATGCCGTAGCTACCGTGTAGCTGTTTCCGGAGGTCACTGCAATATTTAAACGGTCCGCAATTGTAATGCCGGCATCTCCTACAATAGAGGTAAACGCCCCCAGTCCGAGAATCTTAGCCCCCAGTTCTTCTGCAATCTTTCCAGTCTCCACGATCCGGTCAATAACAAACTCTTCCGGCAATTCCACCATCTGCTTGGCCGTCAGCGGGCAGCCTACAAACCAGCCCTCGGCTTCCGCATAAGGACTCTTTACTCCGGTAATATGCGATACCGTAAACGGCTTTTTCTTCTTCAATATATATTCAAGCAGGAAATCAGGAACATACCTGATAAAAGGCGATACCATCTGCATACTCTCCAATGAAAGAGGATGCAGCACAAACGCAAACTTCTCCATTTTCCTTCCTGCTCCTTACTGAAACTTCTCAATCGACGGCAAAATATGATACCGCTGAATAAACGCTTCGTATTCTTCCGACCGCAACGCCTTTTTGCTGCCACAAGCCGCAACAATTGCAGCTTCCAGCACGTTAGTGCCAAAACTCCGGCCCTGCAAACAGGGTGTAGTTGTTACCAGCATTTTAACGCCGGCGTCTTTTAACATCTGCCGGTCTGATGAAGTAACCGTGTTAGTAATAATTGTTTTTCCTTCAAGCTTCGGCGGCATAAACCGCTTTATAAAGAGAAAATCTCCTGCAATGATATCGCTGCCTATAAAATATTCAGGATGTCTGAATATATGCGAATCCTGCTTTTTCCCGGTAGGATACATCCATTTTATCGGCAGCCGGGTAATAATGGGAACAAGCAATGCAGCCCAACGGCGCAACGCCGTCAGGCTCCGGATGGGAATATTGCAGCCCAGTCCGTAAACAATATCGCCAAACAGGACATTACAATCCTGTTCTGCCAGCGCTTCCGCCATTCCGAAACGGTCTACCGCACAAACAAGCAGCACTCGTTTGTTATTAAAATCAACAATATGGTGATTTGCCAAATATTGGATTGCCATGCGCTCCAGCGTGTTTTTCAAACCGCTGCCATCTAACACCGGTGTAATCCGGACCTGTTTCAGCAACTTCTCCGATTCGGCAAAAACATAGCGGTGACTGCCTGCCACCAGATACAGATCGGTTCCGCCCAACCCCATTGCGTCGACTTTTCCATCATAAAAGCACAACAGCCGGGCTGCTTTTTCCATATCGCCATCCGTACCTTTCCGTTCCAGCGCAACTTCCGTATCTCCAAAAAGAAGACTTCCCCGGGCATCACGTTTGGAAGAACCGATGCTTATGCTGATTACTGTTTTCTTTTTTCCAGATTTCTTTGTTCCCACCGAGTCCATACACAATCTTACCTGCAAAGATATTTTTCCGAATGTGTATTGTATCACATTGCACGGAATAACACAATCAAACTCCGAGAAAAATTAAGAAAAAACCACAAAACTGTACCTTATCAGTTTCAAACATTCCCTACCTGTCCTTCAATATAGCGCCATACTCGGCAACCAGTCCTGCCATTTCCCGCAATGTTTCAAGCTTGTGGAATTTTTCCCTGTATTCAGAAGCCCGGGGAAGGCCTTTAATATACGCGGATGCATGGCTGCGCATTTCCCGTATGGCTACCTTTTCCCCCTTAAACTCTACCAGAGCGGTTGCATGCAATATAATCTGCTGTAATTTTTCCTCAATAGTCACACTTGGAATATCTTTTCCGGCCAAAGCTGCTTGCAGCTGCGCAAACAACCATGGATTTCCATAGGCACCCCGGGCAATCATCAGACCGTCACATTTTGTTATCTGGCGCATACACAGACCGTCTTCCACAGAGAAAATGTCCCCGTTACCAAACACAGGGATCCGAACAGCCTCTTTCACCTGACGGATGATATCCCAGTCTGCTTTTCCCATATAAAACTGGTTCCGGGTCCTTCCATGGACTGCGACCGCAGCAACACCGGAATCTTCAGCGATTCTGGCAATTTCCACAGCATTCCGGTGATCTTCATCCCAGCCGGCACGAAATTTCACCGTTACCGGAATCCGCACTGCGTCGACCATGGCCTTCAGGATTTTTCCTGCCAGCACTGGGGTCTTCATCAGGGCAGATCCTTCTCCGTTATTGACCACCTTAGGCACCGGGCATCCCATATTGAAGTCTATGATGTCGGCACCTCGCGACTCAACAATTTTCGCAGCCTCTGCCAGTTCTTCCGGAACTGAACCAAACAGCTGAATAGCCGTAGGACGTTCTGTTTCATCAATCTGCAACATGGCAAACGTCTTTTCATTTTTATATAACAGCCCTTTTGCGCTGACCATTTCCGAGACTGTAAGCCCACAGCCAAGCTTGCGACAGATAACACGGTACGGCAGGTCACTGATACCGGCCATTGGCGCCAGCGCTATCGGTGTCTCTAAATCTATTGTCCCTATCTTCATAACAGATTCAAGTCTTTTCCTAAGATAAAAATACGGACGGAAAGATGGCCCCCCGTCCGTCATAGGTTCTTCTTTTTATTTTTTGTTTTTTTCAAAAATAATACGAAGACCTTCCAATGTAAGCATCTGGTCCACTTCGTCAATACAATCTGTCCCCTGCGCCATTGTGTTGCCAAAACCGCCTGTAGCTATGACCAGCGCATCCCCGCCCAGTTCTTCCTTCATACGGGCAACGATTTCCTTGATCAGTCCATAATAGCCAAACATAATGCCGGAACGCATAGCATCTACCGTATTGCCGCAAATTGCTTTCTTCGGCGGAATCAGTTCAATACGAGGCAGTTTTGCCGTCCGTTGGAAAAGAGCTTCCGAAGAAATCCCGATACCGGGGCAAATAGCACCGCCAAGATACTCACCGGTAGGAAGCAAGGCACAAAAAGTCGTAGCCGTACCAAAGTCAATAATAATCATCGGTTTTTTCAGGTGAGCATATTTGTCATAAGCCGCCACCGCATTGACGATCCGGTCGGCACCAATCTCCTTCGGATTTTCATAACGTAACTGAAGGCCGATTTTCAGACCTTGGCCAACAACCAGCGGTTTGATTCTAAAATAGCGTTCACACATATGGCATAAGGGAACTAATACCGGAGGAACTACGCTGGAAATAATAATATCTGTTACCAGCTCCTTTTTTAATCCGGCAAAGCCAAGCATACTGGTCATAAACATACCGAATTCATCCGCCGTTTTAGAACGGTCGGATGAAAAACGCCAGTTGTCTACCAGCTTTTTCCCGTCGTAAATACCGGCTACCGTATTCGTGTTTCCTACATCAATCACCAGTAACATAAGTTACCCTCCTCGTATAATTATTTTTAAGATTAAATAATAGTTGTATTTTATGCCCTTTCTCATTCAATCGGTCTGTCAATACCCATGGTATAATTGCAATGCGTC
>NZ_DBMCWA010000031.1:0-6743 GCF_056977735.1 Succiniclasticum sp. | reverse complement strand
TCTGTAAAAACACCCGCATGCCCTGGATTCCATACGGATACTCACAGCACAAATACGGGATGCCGAACTGCTCCCACATTGTTTTCGCCAATTTTTCCCCACGCCCGAAAACAATATTCAGCTCTGCCTGCCCCATACGGCTTATCTCTTTCGTGGTACATTGATGCGGTGCACAAAGGATTTCCAGCTTCCCCGCAAACAACCGGCGCAGATACTGCAGATCATTGATGCTGTAAGGATCGCTGGCCATAATACCAAATATATTTACTGCAGGTAATTTATTTGTAACAAAGTTCTGGCCCGCTGCACTGCCTGTTTCCTTTTTGATTTCGTTTTCTGCCGGTTCATGCCCCGCCATCAAAGGAAGCAAAGCCAGAAGCGCCCGTTCGATGCCGTCATTTTCGTTCCCCGCATAACCCGGCGCCGGAATATACAGCACCGTATGCTCCGGATGTTCCTCCTGCCAACGGTCCACCGCACTTTCCGTATCGTCCCCAATCATGTTGGGGATGCAGCCGCTGATCACAAAGATGACCTTTGCGTCCGGATACAGCTGCGTTATATTATCCAGCCCCTGCGGAATCAGTTCCGTTCCGCCCTGTATCACATTTTCTTCATATACCACAGTGCTTGCCTGCCGGAAATCATCCGGCTGCTGCAGCATACCGGCGGCCAGGGATCCCCAGTGGCAACCCACGACCGAATGCTGCAAAACCACCCCGTCCCGGATGCCGGACAAAGCACGCGCCGCACCGATCAGGGCACATCCGCTCATCGGTTTCATCGTTTCCGCAACCTCCACATCCTGGTATACATTTCCCTGGAAGCCCAGGTATTGCTGTCATCCGTTCGCAGCGGGTAAAAGACCGGATCATACTCCAGCCGGTTCAGCAGCAGATGCCCGGGCGGTTCTTTCTGCCGTACCCTTGCAGCAAACTCCGCTGCCACTTCGGCAAAACTGTCATAGTCAAAAACGACCCTGTCCAGAAAGCCGGGCATCACCGGCTTGCCAAACCGCGCATAGCGGGGGTGGCTGCCGCAAATCAGAAACTCGCTGTCATCAATGATTTTTTGCATCTGTTCTGGCGTTGGATCCACCGTCAGGTCCGCCTGGCAGTTATACAGCTCCATGGCCTCCCGGATCCTTCCGTAAAGCCGTTCCATCATGGCGGAATCCACGGCAAAATCCCGCTGGAAATTTGGGTTTGGAATCAGCAGGATATGGCGGAGCGGCACCCCGTCGTCGGCTTCATAGCATTTAATCAGCTCCGGCAATGCGGAAAAGCTGTTGGTGATCAGGCAGAACCGGCGCCCGGAGAGTACCTGCTTCGATTCTTCCAGAAGCGGGCGGATCCTTGCCTCTTCTTCATCCAGCACCGCCTGCACCCGGGGCAGGATACCTAGCATCCGTCCCATGGTTTCATACAGTTCCCGCATACCGTCCAGCCCGTGCCACTGGTACAGGTCGGCCACATGCAGATAGGGCGTGCCAAATGTTTCTTCCATAGCCATGGCCCACTTTTTCCGGCGCACCAGATTCAGCGCTGCCCGGGGCATCTGCCGGATCTGGTCCAGCCCGGCGGCAGGGAAGAACGCATTGACCCGGATCCCCATACGGGCCAGCAGGTCACGCATCCGTTTCAGCTTTTCCGTTCCGCCGTACCCCCAGATAAAACTTTCAATATTGATGGACAGCGGATCTTTTTCCTGCGGTTCCATCACCTGGTCTACCAGCGCGTTCATAACTTCCACATAGCCGCAGCCGCGGTAATCAGCCCCGGAAAATTTTTGTTTGCAGTTCTGTCGGGCCCGTTCCGCAATATTCTTCCGGGAATTGGTTTTATCCATATGGGAAAAGGCCTGGGACTGTACGACCACAAGTTTCGCTTTCACTTCCGCCTGAATATCCTGTGCAATGCCACGCAGGTCATCATTGATGACATCCGACACCACTGTCGGCAAAATGAAAATCATTTCCGGCTTCTTTTCTCTGTCAATTTCCGGCAACAGCTGGCGCAACTTCCGCTCCCCTCCGAAAATGACATCCCGGTCCGTCAGATCTGCGCACTCCAGAGTTGCAACCGGACCGCTGCGGACACGTACGGTATTCCGGTAATGGAACCCGCAGCCCCGCGGTCCGTACATCACGGTAACCGCGTGAGGGATTTCCTGTATGGCAGCCAGGCTGCCGGACTGTTTTCCGTTAACCCCCAGCCTGTGCAACAGTGTAAAGGGTTTCATATCCAGAAACAGCATGTCGCTGTAGTATTCGTTCATCGGTCGCTCCCGTCAAGATTAATCACGTTGCTGATAGTCATTAACTACTATTATAATTTTACCAAATTTAGCAGACTGGTAAAAGCATTTTGCGCTAGCGTTCCCCGTATCCGTATTTGCGGAACATCATCAGGTATAAAAAGAACGGGCCTCCCACCATGGACGTTACGATTCCGATCGGAATCTCCGCATTCAGTAAAACCGTCCGCGCAAACACATCGCACCAGATCAGGTAGATGGCGCCCAATAACGCAGATAACGGTAACAGCCGCACATGGTCGCTGCCCCATAAAAGCCGGACAATATGCGGAATGACCAGCCCCACAAAACCGATTACTCCCGCCGCTGACACCACAGAGCTCACCATCAGGGATACCAGCACCAGATACAGTTTGCGCTTCCCAGCTACATCGATTCCCAGCGTCACCGCCGCCTCGTCTCCTAACAGCGATGCGTTCAGACTACGGAACTGGGTCGCAAAAAAGAAAGCACAGGCGCAAAACAAAACAAAACTTACCGGCAGCATATCCCAGGTCGCCCGGCCCATGCTGCCCATGATCCAGAAGCTGGCATCACGGATCCCTTCCACATCCTTTGCCAGATAAACGATCATGCTGGTACAGGAACCGCAGATTGCATTAAGCGCTGTTCCGGCCAGAATCAGTTTCGTGATACTCTGGTTTCCGCCCAGACTAAAAGTCAGCGCAAATACCGTAAAGGTAACAGCCAGCGCCCCGATAAACGCGCCAAAGGAAACACCGTACACGCCGAACATGCTGAAAGAGCCTAAAATGATGCTGGCCGTCGCCCCCAGCGCAGCCCCTGAGGAAACACCCAAAATGTATGGATCCGCCAACGGATTGCGGATCACCGCCTGCATGACCACGCCTCCCAGGGCCAGGGAACCGCCGGCAATGACGGCCATCACGATCCGGGGCAGGCGCAGATCCATCAGGATATCCGCCGCCATGATATCCTTTGCCGGCAACGAAGCTGCCTCACCTGTAAAATACCCGTATGCAATGTGCAGTATATCTTTCCATGTTATATCTACAACACCCACGGACAGGGAATAAATCATGGAAAACACCAAGAACGCAGTGAGCACAGTCAGGCACAGGCCCAGTTTCCAGAAATCTTTTTTCATAACATCCTCAGAACCGTTTCGTAATAAAAGTATTTAAATCTTCCGCCGCCTGAATTGTGTAAACGCTTCCGCCATAAAACGCCCTGTATGGGATCAGGAAGAAATTATCGTTTTTGACCGCCGTCACCTGCTGCAATAACGGATTCTTCTTTAACGCTTCAATTTTTGCCTTGCCAGGTCTGGAAGGCATATCCACGATCATAATGATATCCGGGTTCTTTTGAATCAGGTGTTCAATACTTTTCTTACCGCCAATCTTATCATCTAACGAAACGCCGCCGGCCTGCCGGATGATATCCGTTGTCATATCCATATCAGACCTTGCAAAATACTCATTTCCATAAGTATATTGTATTGTAACAATTCCCGGTCGTTCGCCTTCAGGTATCATATTTTTCTTTTTCTTTAAGCTGTCAAGGCGTTTCTCTAATTTTGTTATTTTCTCGGCAGATTTTCCCGTTAAGTGAAAAATCCGACTCAGGTTCTCCAAATCTTTAATAATGTTTTTTAAAGTTCGAGGGCCTGATGCCTTACTTGGTACTGTATTAGACCAGATATAAGTATGGATTCCTTTTTTATGCCAATAGTTCACTGTCCCCAAAGCGCTGTCACCAAAAAGAGATCCCCACGAAATGATCATATCCGGTTTTAACCCCAACACCGCTTCCTTAGACGGATACCTCTCAGAGAGTCTTTTAAACGGCTTATACTCTTTTGCTTCCGGGTAGTTTTCATCTGTTGTACAGGCGCTTACTGCCACAACTGATTTTTCCAAACCCAAAAAAATCATATTGTCCAGCGTGGAACCGGAAACAGCCAAAACCCTTTGGGGAACGGAAGTAAATGTCTGCTTAATCATTTTTCCCTGTCCTGCATAGCCATCATAATTTTCCACAACGATAGCTTTTTCAGATTGTGGTAAAGTATTTTCATTCTTTTGCGTATTCAGGTTACCGCATCCCGTAAGAAGCGAAAAGAGAACACATATAATAAGCGCTTTAAAAAACATTCTGATCTCCCGCCTGTATAAATCGGCATCCGGAAATAACCGGATGCCGATACTATTATACTACTTATCCTGTTAAAAATGTACTGCTAACTTATCAGAATGTATATTCAGCGCCTATCATGAAGCATCTGCCCTGACCGCCAAAGTAACGGTAAGGATCTGCGCCGGCATCTACATACTCTTGCTTTGTATTTGTAGTAAAGGCCATATATCCTTTATCAAAAATATTATACACTTTCAGGAACCCTTTAAAGTTTTTATCAAACTTATAATTCGCACTCAGATTCCAAACCCAGTAATTCTTTTCCGGCAACCATTTGGATTTATCTTTATCGGTACCGTTTGGCATAAAATCAGACTGATTCCTTCCTTGCAACGATACATCCCACTTATTATGCCGATAATTTACATCAAAAGAAAACTGTGTCTGGGGCACATAAAGAATCTGGGCATCATCATCTGCTACTACACGCGCATACCCAAGCCGGACCGCCCAGTCCTTGCCAATTTTCTGGTTCAGAGTGATTTCGCCGCCTTTTACATGGGAAACGCCTTTTATGTTTTCATATCTGGAATATCCCGGATAGCGCTGTATTACAATGGCATTTTTGTTCTTCCGGTTATATAATGCAAAATCCAACTGTGTGTTTTTGCTGAACTTTGCTTTAAATCCCACTTCATTATTTCGACCGCTCATGGGCGTGATGTCCTTATTAGGGACAAATCCCGTCTTATTACCGAAGATTTGAGTCGTAGTGGGCATAATATAGAATTCACTACTGGAAATATATATGCTGTACTTATCGTCAAATCTGTAGGATAAGCTTTCTGAATCGAGATACTGGGACGCATAGCTGTCCGAATGAACATAGCGAAGTCCCGCTGTAAGATTCCACTTTTTGGTAATATCCCATTCGTCCTGTATATATAGAGATTGTTCCTTTATAAAACGGTTTGGCGCCGTTGAGGTAGACACGTCATTCTTTTGCCAGTCGAATCCGGCTGAAATCCGATTGTTATCGGTCAGCTGACGGGAATAACGATCGGTGATTCGATAGGTATTGCGTTTGAAAGCTTCCCATTGAGCATATGCCGATTTGCCTTCCACGCCGCGCTGCCTGTCTGACGAAAATGAACCCCGGGAAAAGGCTAACGTGTTGGTTTCAGTCCCATCCTGCTTACGATAATCAAGCGAAACCGTAGTCAGTCTTTCGTAATATTCCCCACCCCAGCGATAGGGCCCCGAATCCGGATATTCATACGTGCTCCAGCCATCCCGATGCATCCAGTGATGTCTTACTGTAAAATCTGTAACTTTACTTAAATGCACCCCCAATTTAGCATCAACGGTATCCTGATCAAGGGAAGTCGGATACTTCATTCCGTACCCGTCCTTATAATCCCCCCGTTTAAACTTATCATATGATACTGACCAGAAAACTTTACCTTCTTCGCCCTGATGGTTAAAGTGGTAGTTCTGGCGCCCGTAGTTTCCAGCTGAAACCTTCAGCTTTCCCTGCGGTTTATCATAATGTTTCTTTGTAATAATATTGATAACACCGCCAACCGCATCAGCACCATACAACGTGGAAGCTGATCCTCGAAGTACTTCAATACGCTCCACATCATCCATATTCATATTGAAAAGATTTCCCCTGTAAACAATGTCGGTCATATAAGGAATGCCGTCCATCAAAACAACCACTTTGTTAGTACCGCGAACTCTGACATTAGATTCTGCAGAAACCTCAAAACCGATTCCTTCACCGTAAGTTATGGAATTAACCCCCGGTACATTTTCCAGTGCTTCTTTCAAGGTCGTGTAGTGATTACGTTCAATTTCTTCTCGTGACACTACATGTATACTGGCGTTCGTATTTCTTACGGTACTAGGCGTCGTTGTTGCCGTAACTACAATATCATCCAGATAAAAAGAACCCATATCATTCTTTTCTGTCTCTGCTGCTGACGACTGTGCGCACATTCCTATCAGGAGCAGCATTGCAGCTGCGGCAGACACTCGCGATTTTTTCATAATAATACCCCTTTCAAACCGTCTATAATAAAATCAACCGACGGTCGATTTTATTATAGACTTATTCGGATTTTGTGTCAATAAGTTTTTTGTCTTTTTTATGTGTTTGTCAAAAAACGCCTTTTTATGGGTATTATCCATAAAAGGCGCTTTTTTGGCATCTGTTTTATTTATTCAGCGGCTATTGCTGCTATTTATTATGATCGGCAAACATTCCGGTTAAAAAATAGCGTATCATACGGGCAATTCGATATTCACATATGCTCTTCGCTTCA
>NZ_DBMCWA010000030.1:0-10023 GCF_056977735.1 Succiniclasticum sp. | reverse complement strand
AGATTGACGCACGGTTTAATAAGCAAGATCTCATTAGAAAAATCCGGGAAATAGGCAGAAGGAGTGCTGATATTTCTGTTAATTGTATGGATGGAAAGGAATTTTTGAAAAAGATATGTTCGGTTCTTCCTGTTGATAATACTTTCATAAATATAGATCCACCATATGTGAATAAAGGACCTGTATTATACCAGAATTCGTTTACAGCGAAAGATCACATTGATTTAAGTAATACTATTAAAAAGCTTAAACAGACGTGGGTAGTTACATATGATGTTGATGACTTGATAAAATCTTTATATAAGAATTATTTTATAAGAGAGATTTCTTTAGGCTACAGTGCTGGAAGTAAGCGTAAAACAGGGCTTGAATATCTTATTACGAATATAAAGGAAAGATAAGAGGTGTATGTACCTATGTTTCGGTCAATTAAAATTAGGGACTTTCGTCAATTTCAAGACCGAGAATTGTTTTTGGGTAATTATGTTACAGTGTTGGCAGGAAGGAATTCAACCGGAAAATCAACGATTCTTGGCTTATTGGCAAATTGTGCGGAAATTAAAAAGAGTGTTGCTGGTACATACACTAATGGAAGGTTTCGTGCTGAATTTAGTGAAATTATTAAAGGCAGCAAACAATTTGATAAAACAGATTCGGGGATTTTTCAAATTATTGTTGATGAACCGGACGGAACAAAAATAACTTGTGAATTTCGCACCACTTGGCAGAAATATGATAGTGATGATAAAACTGCGGAGCGTTTCAGAGTGATTCCGAAATGGAAGAAACCTTTGGATCAAACCACTACTGAAGCAAAATTGGAAAGGCCTGTAATTTATTTGGGCTTGTCACGTTTGTTTCCAGTTGGTGAGGCACTGAAGGTTGGAGTTAAACAACCAAAACTAAAGTTTGATAATCCGCAACACGAAAGTTGGTTTAACGAAAACTATCTTAAAATATTGTCAATTAATGAAACTCTCAAAGCAGTAACGAACTATTCTATTAGTGAGACTGATAAAAAGATTGGTGTTGGTATAACAACAGAGAAATATGACTATTTAACGAACTCTTCAGGTCAGGATAATCTTGGTCAGATTTTACTTAGCATCCTGTCTTTCAAACGTATACGAGAAAAATTGGACAATGAGTGGAAAGGCGGACTGTTATTGATAGACGAAATTGATGCCACCTTGCATCCGATTGCACAAAATAGGCTTCTGGAGCTTTTAGTAAAGGAAGCAAAGAAAACGGGATTTCAGGTGGTATTCACGACCCATAGTTTAAGTTTACTACGCTATGCCAGTATCAAAACAGAACATAATACAAAAGCACCTAATCAAAATATTGAAGTGTATTATTTTACAAATGCAAATAGACGATTAGACTTACTTCGAAATCCTCCATATTATGCGATGGAAAATGATTTGATGATTCAATCAGCAGTGCAAAATCATCCTGTCGTAAAAATATATACCGAGGATGCTGAAGCAAGATGGCTTTTAGGAAAGATAATTGGTATTTATGAATCTTATGTAGAATTGCTGAATGTAAAAGTTGGATGTCAGTCATTAATGACAATGTATATGAGCGACATGCAATATTTTACACAGACCTTAATTATTTTGGATGGAGATGCATCGTATAAGACCCTTAATACTGTTCCTAAAGCTTTAAGGGAAAAATTTGGGAATATAATGCTTTTGCCGGGTAAAAAAAGGCCGGAAGAGGTGCTTTACAATTATATTTTAAGCCTTAAACCTGAACATGAATTCTGGACAGAGGCGGCTCCATACAGCTTAACATGGCAGTTTTTTAAAGATAACGGTCCGGATTCAGTGAGATATAAGAAGTTGGGGAATAATAAAACTAAAGAGCGTGATAAATACAAGGCATGGTTTTTAGATCATGTGCAATTCTTCGACCAGACGCATTTAGGTAAATACTGGGTACGTGACAATAAAGATGAGGTTGAACAGTTTTTAGCAACTTTTAAAGCGGCTTATAATGCGGTTGCTCATAGAACATTTGCACCGATTATTAGAGATTGATTATTGTTAAATATAGAAAGATTAGACAAAGATGAGACAAAAAGAGTGACAGAAAGTGCATATGATTCAATAAAAGCAGCAATAATTTTTCTTTAGTTGGTAAACAGCGTGGTCTTGAAGATACTAGGGAAACCGATAATTGAACAGTATATAGATTGGAATGCTTTATCGAGAAAGAAGTCTCGTGACTTTAGGAAAATCAGTCCTTCTTTGTGCCAATCATTTTCTTCACTTCTTTGTCGAAGTCAGATTCAATGCGTTGAGTTTTGTTGAATTTCTCATATTCGGACAGGGCTTTCGCGTCGGCTGCTTTTCTGGAAATATGACCGGAATCTTGTAAAACGTCATACCGGCGGAAGGCCAGGAATTCGTTCACGCTGGCAGCGAATTGTTCCATGGTGAAGGTTATTTCCCGTTCAATCAGGTCTTCGATGTAATCAAAATAACCTGAAACGGCGCTTTCTAGTCTCCGGATCTGCATCTCGCTGAGATAGTTTTTGGCTATCGTAACGTCGGATTTTAGAACACGGCCATCTGGAGAATTCTTCCAAACAGTAAGACCCATGTGTTCTTTTGTATGATCTGCACGACTGTGTATAATTTCTGCAGCAGTCTGACCGGTAATCGCATAATGGAACTTGTTCTGAATCATAGCATAAAACTGGTGAGTAACCTCGGCGTCTTTATCATAATCAATACTGCACTCCTGAAAAATATCTGTGATCTGTTGCCAGATACGTCGTTCGCTTGCCCGGATGGAGCGGACACGTTCCAGCAGTTCATGAAAATAATCCTTATCGAAAACGGTGTGGGCCTGCTTTAAACGTTCATCATCCATTGCAAAGCCTTTGATAATAAATTCTTTTAGTATTCTGGTGGCCCAGATTCGGAACTGCGTTGCACGGCGAGAATTAACACGATAACCGACAGAGATAATAGCATCAAGATTATAAAATAATAACTCTCTCTCTACCTGACGAGAACCTTCCTGCTGAACTGCTCGAATTTTTCGAGTAGTTGCTTTTTCTTCCAATTCCTGAATTTTATAGATTTCTTTTAAATGGTAATTGATGGTGTGGCTTTCCACGCCAAACAATTCGGCCATGGACTTCTGCGTCAACCAAATGCTTTCGTCTTTTATGATAGCATTAACGGAAACTTCTCCATCGGCAGATCGATACATCAAAAATTTAAACTGGTTTGTATCCATAATATATTTCCCTTCTTGATGCAAACTATAGATATTTCAAATTATTATTATTAAGATATGTATTATCGAGAACTTTTGTTTGCTATTATTTTACCACGCTCTTGCTAAAATGTAAATGTCCATTCATCCCTTTCCCCCAATTCCCAGCAGCTTTTCCATCTTTTCTTTTCGCTCTTTTGTCATCTGCCGGTTGCGGCTGGTGTTGCGCAGGGTTAGGCAGTAGCAGCGTTCTTTCATCCGGTCCACGGCCCGCTGGCGGGTGGGGTTCAGGCCCTGTTCCAGGGCTTCCTGGGTCATGGGGGTGATGACGATCAGGGGAATGTATTTCCGGTAGCAGGTCTTGACGATCTCTTCCATGTTGATGTCGAAGAAGTTGCTGTTGGTCTCGCCGCCGAAGTCGTCAAACACAAGTAAATCGTGGCGGCAGATGTCGTCCAGATATTGTTGCCTGTTCTCCCGGTTCAGGGAGAGCAGGTTTTTTACGATTTCCATGAAGCTGGTCACCAGGCAGCGGTAGCCTTTGTCGCACAGGGCATTGACAATCTGGACGGCGGCGTAGGTCTTGCCGGCGCCTTTGGGGCCAAACAGGAAGATGCCGCTGCCGTCCTGTTTCATTTCTTCGAAGTGGTCCGCATATTGTCGGAAGTAACATGTGGCTTTGGGGCTGCCGCCGTCGTCGTTGTCAAACGTCCATTGGTGCATGTAGGCGTAGGGCAGGGCATGCAGGCGACACAGTTCCGCCTGTTCCCGCCGCTCCCGTTCTGTGCGTTCGGCCGCAATCCGGGCCAGGCATTCCTGCTGGCACTTACAGCGGATGGGGAAGGCCCGCATTTCGCCCCGCCACATGTGCAGAATCTGTTTGGGCGTGTGGCAGTAGCCGCAGTACATGACGCCGTCTTTTTCGTAGTCGCCTTCGTGGTAGCCGCCTTCGAAGGTGTCTTCGTTGATCCGGGTATAGCCATACCGGGCCCAGTCATAGCCGCTGTTGCCGGAGAGGATGTCCCGGACGGGTGTCAGGTCGTGGTCCATGTCAGTCCACCACCGTTCCGTAGAAGCCGTTGCTGTAGGGGGCCTGTTCGTCGCCCGGCTGGAACAGCAGGCTGTCGCCCCGGGCTTTTTTGTCCTTGTACTTACCCTGCAGAATGTTTTCCAGATGGTCCGGGTTCAGCATCCACCCCAGAGTGATGGCCCAGCCCCGGTTGTTCCGGGAGTGGCCCAGCAGGAACTGGCTGTTGCCTACGTTGTGGACGGCTTTCTGAAGGGCTTCCTCCCCGTACTGTTCCAGCAGGGCTTCCATCCGTTTCAGCATGGCGGGGTAGAGGCCCTGGAACTTGTTGTCCAGGGGCAGCCCGTTCCAGGCGTTCAGAATGTTCCGTACCGGCTCCGGCAGCTGATCGGCGGGAATCAGGCGTGTGTTTTTTGGCCGGGGCGGTTTTGCCGGTTCGGCTGTTTCTGCTGTTGTGATGATTTGATTCTGTGTTGCCGGTGTTGTGACCGTGTTTTGTGTTTCTGTTTCCGGCCGCCGCTGCGCAGTAGATATCGCGGCAGCGATATCCGCCTTTTTATTATTCTCTTTAGTCTTTTCTTTTGCTTCTTTTCTTTTCTCTTTCTCTGTTTCTTTTTCCGTTGCGCCGGTGGCGTCAGTGTTGTATGCGACGGACTTTTTTGCTTTGCTGCGGCGGTTCGGTCCGGCGCAGGCCGGCAGCTGCAGGCTGTCGTCTTCGGTACGGGTCAGCTGCTGCAGCTGTTCCATGATTTGGACGGTGGCTTCTACCGTTTCCGCCGGGCAGTGGAAGTAGTCCGCCAGTTCTGATACGGTCATGGTGAGACCCGGCGTCAGCCGCACGCAGCCTTCCGGGTCCCGGGCGGCCAGGGCCAGCATCCGGAACCACACGGCCAGTACGGCGTTGGTATCGTCCCCCGCCAGAAATTCGATGGCGGCGATGGTGTTAGGGTCAAAGGTTTTGGCTAAACGGTTTTTGGTCATGGTGATTTACATCTTTCCCTTTTCGTGTCTGTTATTCTGCCTTTCAGGCAGGCTCATGATCTGCTTGTCGGTAAATACTTCCCGCAGTTTATTCAATGCGTTGCGTTTTGTGACGCTGACGGTGTTGGTGTTGCTGTGCAGCTCTTCTGCGATTTCCGCAATGCTCATCTGCCGGAAGAAGAAACCGGTGATAACCTGCCGTTCCATCTTTCCCAGATATTTCAGGCAGTCACGTACCCTGCGGTTCCATTCCTTCCGCAGGATATCCTGTTCCGGATCCGCAATGCGGCCGTCGATGTATTCCTGTCGTTCGTCTTCGGTTTCACTCTCCGTGTCGGGGTGCACTTCCCGCTGGCTGCGGTTCCCGTTCCGTTTGATCTGGTTCAGCAGGTCACAGTTCATGGCCCGGATCAGCTGTCTGGAAATGTCTGCCGGATTGCAGGTCAGAGCTTCTTTGCTCCAGAAGTCCACCATGGTCATGGCGGCGATACTGTAGGCTTCTTCTCTGCCAAGGCTGGCAGCATAATAGCGCCGCCCGCTGATCTTCTTCACCAGGGGATTTGCCTTGCAGCATAACAGTCCGAAGACTGAGGTATCGCCCTTACGGTACCGGTCCAGGATCGGTTCCCAGTCCGGGGAGGAGATGAAAAGTGCTCGTTCGGCTTCTCCGGATACCGGATCCGGCTGTGGGGATCGGCCGTTCTGTAAACCGCATTTTGCTTGCGTTTTCGGATTCAATTTGACATGCCTCCTTTGGGATGCTTTTTCGTTGAAATTTGCGGCTTTTTAAAGATAGAAGACGGGACGGATTATGTCAATAGAACCAAGAGCTGGTGCGGGTTTTGAAAACTTTGACTAAAGTTTGGGTAAACTTTTGATAAACTTGTAGAAAAGTTTGGATAAAGTTGGAGAGTGAGGATGAATTGGTCTATAAATAAAACTTCAAATTGAAATGAATTTTTTTTTTAAAAAAGATATTTTTTTTGATGAGGTTGCTGCAGTTTTCACTGCTTCTGCGCAAAACGAAAATTTTTTAGAATTTTGGTTTTAATGGTGAAGTTTAAAGTTGACAAACTGTATACAAAGTGGTAATATGCTTTTCGTGCCCGGTTAACAGTTCTGATAATTACGGACAAAACCATAACTCTGACCAAAGGACGTGAAACGTTGACATGGATTTTATATGTACATCGGAAGACAGTAAACGAGGAAACCGGATCCGGTTGTTGCGGATGCAGCATGGCATGACCCAGGCCGATCTGGCCGGGGAGATGAAAGTGTCTGTCAATACGGTATCCGGTTGGGAAGCGGGGAAGAGGCCTTCTGTGAAACACTGGCACATGCTTTGCCAGTTCTTCCGGATTCCCTGCGATGTGATTGGAGAGGCGTCTTCCGCTCTCACCGATGCCCATCGGTTTCAGATCAGCTTTCTGAAGCAGCTGGGGCTTTGTGCCGACTGCCAGCAAAAGGTTGAGGAAGCCATCGACCTGTATTACGGAGAGAATACTCCGCATTAAAGAATAAAGTGTAATCAATACAATTATTACCATACCGGAACCTGTTGACCCACATTAGCACTTTGCGCCTTTACGCAAAGCGCTTTTTTTATTGTCGGAAAAAATTTTTAAAAATTGACTTAAGATTTGGGTACCCCTTGTGGAGATTATAAGTGGAGGGCCAAATACGGACTGCCGGTGAAAGGCTGGCCGCAACGGTTGGCGGTATGCCCTTGGTAAGCTGCCTGTGCTGTTACGATGGCCTGCGTGCATCTTGCGACGTGACGGCAGCGGTTTGCATAATGGCCTTCAGAGCATAAAAGAGAGAGGAGGTGATACCCATGCTCAACGATAACCCTGTGACGGAAGAGATGATCCGGGATATGGCCCGGGAAGCAAAAAACGGCATCCGCCGCATCTTTCTCCACTGGACCGGCGGGCACTACGGTCATAACGAAGATGCCTATCACATCTGCATCGACCGCAACGGCGAAGTGTATCTGAACTGTAAAAGTTTTATAAACTTTAAGACCCACACCTGGATGCACAACAGCGGCGCCATCGGCATCGCCCTGCTGTGCGGGTACGACGCCCACTGCTGGGCTCCCGCCGGCAAAGATGCCAGTCTGCTGGATGTGGCTTACGAAAGCGACCGCCCGGCCCGGAACGACTGCGCCGTCATCGATTACGGCGAAGAGCCGCCCACCCCCCGTCAGATCAAGGCGATGGCCAAAGTGGTGGCGCTGCTCTGCCGTGAACTGTGCCTGCCCCTTACGGAAGACACGGTGATGACCCACTGCGAGATCGCTTTTGTGGACGGCTACGGCCCCGGCGACGGCGACCCGGACATGCGCTGGGACCTGTGGTTTCTGCCGGAAGCCGGAACCACGGACGGCGCGCTGTACCCCGGCGGCATGTTATTGCGCGCTAAAGCGCAGTATTATCTGGATACTGCGGAAGCAGAGTAAGTATTTTTTAATTAATCGTGTGCGCCGGGGTTGATCCTGAAGGGTTCAGGCCGAAAGAGAAGCTGCGCTGCACGAAGGTAAAGCGCGGCGCACCGAAACGTATGACCCGGAACACCAACGGCGTTAGGAAAAAGGAAAGGACGTGATCATATGGCAGCAGTTATGAATGTAATCAAACGAACCCTCAGTATTGCCATCTCCCGCGGCGAAGACGCCGACGGCAACCAGGTGAGCAAAAGCTATATCTACAACAATGTGAAACCGGACGCGGAACCGGAGAAGATTCTGGCGGTGGGCAAAGCCTTAGGCGGCTTGTTCGACAATGACATCACCGGGCTGACCGTGATTGAGCGTGCGGCATTGACTGAGGAATAAGGGCGTCCCTCTGATGCCGCCTTCGCTTGCAACCCTAACGCTTCGGGCGTGTCCCGCGTCGCGTTGTTCTGTGTAAAGGATTGTTGCGTAAATTGTAAGACCTTCCTTAATGTACAGTTCCTCGCGCCCTACGGGTGCACGGGTTGCAGCGCTCACACGGCATCATCCGGGACTTAACTAAATTTGAAATGTAAAAAAGGAGGATTCAAGCTATGACGAGCGATACCGATCTGGATTTAGTTTTTAAAAACGCGGCCGGCAAAAAGGTAAACTTCAATATTGAGGAACCGAAGGCCGGCGTCACAAAAGCGGAAATCGACGCCGCCATGCAGGTGGTGGTGGAAAATAACATCTTTAACACCAGCGGCGGTGATATCGTGGAAGCGGTGGAAGGTTGTCTGCGTACCGTAACCCGTGATGTTGTGGCAGAATAAGACCGCTGCCTGTGAAAAACAAGGAGGCGGAAGATGGAAGTGTCTGAAGTATTCGGCTTTATCAAGGACTTCGGCTTCCCCATGGTGCTGAGCTGGTTTCTGCTGGTGCGCATGGAAAACAAACTGGCGGGTTTGACGGAGGTCATCGGGGAGCTGAGCTGCAACATCGCTGCCCTGCGGAGCGAAACGCCAAAAAAGGCGGGATAGAACAGCCTGCGACAGCATGCAGGTATTAAAAAAAAGGCGTCGGCAAATGCCGGCGTCTTTATCCATATTCTGATATTCACTGTATGGCTTTAACTAATAATGTAAGGAAAATTTGATTCGAAAATTCTGTAAGGCCTTTTGGCTTTCGTTGATTATATAAATAATGTATGTAATCTAACTGCGTTACGGTATCTCATAAACGTTTGGAGGGTAAACAAATGACGAAAAAAGATCTCAAAGAACTGATGGACCTACCAATGACGGATTTTGGCAATGCGCTGCGCCTGCAGATTCTGTTTGGCAGGCGGTGGGTGTATTTACCCCAATTCCGGTACTGGATGTACCGTGAGCAACACAGCTGGATCGGAAAGCGGAGCGTTAATGCTGTACACGCGGCTTCCGAAGCTTTCCGTAAGCTGGCAAAAGAGATTTACCGGCTGCCGGTTCCCAAAGAAGAATACGAACAGAGCCGCCGTGTGCACCTTATCAGCTGGCTTATGCACTCCCAGCGTCCCACCTGTGCAAAGCATGCCTTGACGATGTTCCGGGATATGCAGGTGGCAGAGATGGCGGTGCGGGAAGAGGTACTGGAGGGGAACTGAGAGAAGACTTAATTTAAATATGTAGAAGGAAAATATTTTATTGCTTGAAATAGTATTATGCAATAAATAACGTTGCATTTGAAGGATATTTACCAATGCGGTGAAACCGCTTGTCTGGTAATTTGGAACAAACAGTACGGTGTTAGGAAATCGGTGTTTTATGTATGCGGCGGAGCCGCTGTTTGGAATCGCCCGCCGGGAGAAAACAAATCATTAGAATAACATAACGAAAAGGAAGGAGGGCCATCACCGGTAGCTTATTTTGCTTGTGAAATATAATTGAATTTATAATTGCCAGTTGCGAGAAGCAAGCACACTTTAAACAGATTTTAAACAAAAAACTTGTTTAAAATCTGTTTTCGTGTTATTATAATTGCGGAGGTGGTTTTATGAAACTATTGCGTGTGAAAGCGAATCATTTTAAAAATTGTAGTGATAACTATACAATAGATTTAGTTGCAAAATCAAGAAAAACTGCTGAAGATAAGGAATATGAGCTGCAGGAAATTGCGCCAGGACTGTTTACTTATAATACCATGGCATTTATTGGAAAAAATGCATCAGGGAAAACTTCAGCTATAGAATTATTAGATTGTTGCTATTCCATATTAGAAGGATTTCAAGTTGAAGATAAGCATTATTCCTATGATGGAATTGAGTTAGAAATCTTTTTTTATCACAAAGGTTTCTTGTATT
>NZ_DBMCWA010000029.1:0-17233 GCF_056977735.1 Succiniclasticum sp. | reverse complement strand
AGCTTTTGTTGTTGCTGTGCGCGGGGAATATGTTTTCGCAAACAAAACAATAAGATTTAATTGTTGGGCAGGAGCAATACTTCTTATTGCATTGTTTTTTTCCAATCTGCGTGTCGAGGGTGTTAATTATAATAAAAAGTGGCGTACAGATTTAGAAAGTACTTTTTTGCAAAATATAGCAAAACCGCCGACTGCCTGTAAAGCATTTTATATTTGCGATTCCGGGAAAAAAGAGATTCCGCCATGGTCTTATCAAACGGAAGCTTTTGAAATTGCAAATTATTTTGGCATAAGAACAGTGAATGGGCATTCGGGCTGCAATCCTCAGGGTTGGAATCTATGGAATATCAAGAGTAAAGAATATGTTTCCAACGTGTATTCGTGGATAAAGCAGAATGATTTAAAAGATATTTACGGATACGACAGGCATACCAATACATGGGAAACATTTGCTTTTGAAAACAGGGCGGAAGTTACCGATGTGTTCTGTACGGAGAAAGGAAAATTCTCATTAACGTATGGTTTGCAGGGAGGCAGTGGGAAAGATTTTCCCTGGACTAAAAAGAACTTTGGCGTTGTAATCAACAATAAACAGGTCGGGAAAAGCGGCTTACGGCTTTCTGTAACAACGGTTTTGGATTCATACAAGGCGCAGCTAAAAAACTTGCCGTTATATATAAAGCTTTATGTTAATGGAGAGCATATTGCGGATCTTGATGTCATTAACGGCAATAAAGAGTACGTATTTAAGGTCCCCAATCAAAAAAATGATATTTATGAAGTTGAATTGAAAACAAATGCCTATTTTTGTCCGGCAAAGTTAGGCATAAATAATGATCCCAGGGAGTTGTCTCTGGCAGTGTATTATATTGGTGATTAGCGTTTATGGAATTCAGAAAGGTATCATAAAACTATGCAACCTAAAGTTTCTGTTGTTATTCCGGTTTATAACGTAGAAAAATTTCTTGCGGGTTGTCTGGACAGTGTTATCAAACAAACATTGGCAGATATAGAGATTATCTGTGTGGAAGACGGTAGTACGGATAACAGTGCGGCGATTTTAAAAAAATACTGTATGCAAGATTCGCGTCTGCGGGTCCTTTGGCATGAACGCAACCTGGGCACGGGTATGGCCAGAAAAAGCGGTGTGTTGGCTGCACGTGGCGAATACATCATGTTTCTGGATAGTGATGATGAGTTATTTCTCCATGCCTGTGAGACGGCGTACGCTGCAATAAAACGGAATGGGACAGATGTATTGGAATTTGGTGTTAAATCCATAGATAGCGCGGGGCAGGCGAAAAAAATTGATTTTTTGGAGACGGAAAATATTCCGTATTTGGAAGACAAAAATTTACTTCATTTATGGCTAAAAGGGAAACTTAAAAATTGGACAATATTGAACAAAATCTTCCGGGCAGGACTTTGTAAAAGAGCATTCCGTGAGATGGAAGATGCTTTCTATATAATGGCAGAAGATACTTATATTTCGTGTATCTACTGGTACTATGGCCGTTCTATCTCCATGATACAGGAAGAGTTATATTTGTATCATTGGGGTGTAGGAATATCAACACAGATACATCCTGCTATCACTTTGGATTATTATAAAAAACTGTTGGGAGAAAAAGACTCTCTGGATGCGATTATCCGGTTTATCAACAGTAAACCGGATAAAGACGAATACAAGACCTTTGTGCTGAAGTTTCACGATGATTGGCTGCATTTGGCTGTTTCTCTATGGCAGGGCAACCTGGCAGAAAGAGATAAAGGCGAAGGTCTTCTTGCGCTCACCCAAAAGTGGGGCATGGAAGAAACGGCGGAAGGGCTGCTTTGGCTGATGAACAGTAACAGAGAACAGGAAAAAGTTCGATTAAAGCAGGAGTTGACCATCGCGCAACAAAGGGCCCTTGACGCAGAATTGAATTTGAAGGCGGTTAAAGCGGGCTGGTCATTTCGCATAGGCAGAATAATAACGAGTATTCCGCGCAAACTGTTAGGCAGGCCATAAATGTTTAGCCTGTTATGGGCGGCATGGTCAGGGGGCAATTATGGAAAACCTTATTAAAGTGAGTGTAATTATTCCGGTATATAATGCTGAACCCTATCTGGAAGAATGTCTGGAAAGCATCTGCAATCAAACGTTAAAATCTATAGAGATTATTTGTGTGAATGACGGCTCGACGGACAAATCTTTAAATGTTTTAAATAAATTTGCGAATCGGGATTCACGTATCCGCATCATAAATCAGGAAAACAGGGGCCAATCGCAGGCGCGCAATGTGGGGATCCGGCAGGCGCAGGGAAAATATATTTACTTTTTGGACAGCGATGATTACCTTTCTGTTGAAGCATTGGAAACCCTGGTTAATACGATGGAAGCCGGGGACTTGGAAATTCTTCTTTTCAACGCGAATGTGTTTGGCGAAGGGGGCGTTGAAGAGAAACGCTTACAAACCGAAAAGGATTATTTTAAAAGAGTTCATGAATATCCTCCTGCGTGCAAAGGAGAGGATCTTTTTAGAAAGTTGATAGATAATAAAGAATATACTGCGTCTGTGCCTGTTCAATTAACAACAAGCGGTTTTTTAAAAGACCGTTCACTTTTGTTTCACGAAGGGATTATCCATGAAGATGAACTATTTGTTTTCAAGTGCCTGCTGCTCGCATCTAAAGCCGGGTACATCAAGAAAGCATTTTATTATAGAAGGGTAAGACCAAACTCTGTCATGGATCTAGGACAGCCTGAAAGAGTTCTTTTCAGTGTTATTGGTATTTTTGTCTGCGTGAAACAAATGCTGCAGTTTTGTCATTCCGCAGAGCTAAAGGAAGACAATGAAGAAGCAGTTTTTTCAAATATTGAACGAATGCTTGCCGATTGCCGGAACCGATATGGAAGGTTGGATGAGGTTGGCAGAATAAAAGCATTAACAATGGCAGGGAAGGACAAGTTTCTTTTTCAAGCATTGATTTTGGCGTCATCTAAAGAGAATGAATGTGAGAGGCGCTTATATGCAGAGAACAAGGAAAAGGAAGCGTTACAAAGCGAACTGATGCGGATAAAAACATCAAGAGGCTTTACATTTCTGACGAAGTATTACCAGGCGAGAATTTTAATAAAAAACGGGCTAACCGCGTTTCTGCAAGGAAAAAGAACAACAGAGGAAAACGCAAATCTTTCTTCTGTGACTGAAGCTGCGAAAGGTCATGAAGTGAACGCGGAAAGCAGAAACTGGCAATTGGTTAACCAGTATTTTCAATTGACTGGGGAAACCATTGACTTGCAGGACCTGGCAGAAACGGGGAAAAGCGTACTGGTCGTAGAGTTTAATGATTATCACGGAGAGTGTATTCCCGGGCTGTATAAGTATCTTTCAGATATGCATTATGATGTAGATTTCTTAATTCATGAAGGGGTGTATAAGGAAAGAGCATTGGATATGATAAACTGCAACCGTGTTTATCATTGTAATGTGGAACTCATGGCGTTGCTCCTCCAATATCTGTTAATTGAACGGTACAACATTGTTATCTTTGGTTCAAATGCCTTTACATGGAAAGGGAAATGGCATACCGTGCTACAGGAGTTTCCTTTTCTGAATCATTATCTTGATAAAATCTATGTTCTTGAGCATCAAATGGAGTATTTGGACAAAACCTTGCTGGAAATGGGACATGTGTTTGTTTTAACAGATAAACTGCCTGTTGACAGAAGGCTGATCCCGGTAAATTGCCATTGGTTTGGGAATACCTGCCTGCCGTCCAAAAACAAAATGACCCGTTTTATTTCGGCTGGCGCTATTGATCCCGTACGAAAAAACTTTAAAAAATTGGTAGAGGCGGTTGAAAATTTATATGATCAGGGAATAACTAATTTCCGTATAACTGTTGTAGGCCTTGGAAGTTTGGATAACATTGATCCAAAAATCCGTCATTTCTTTTCTGTGTGGGGCAGGGTCTCATATACTACCTTGTATAACGAAATAGGAAGGTCAGATTTTGTACTTACGTTGTTTGATCCTGACAATCCCGACCATGACCGTTACATAACGCGTGGTACAAGCGGCAGCTTTCAGTTGATTTATGGTTTTTCCAAACCCTGCCTGATTCCTGGGAAATTTGCGGATGTATACGGTTTTTCTTCAGATAATGCTGTTGTTTATCAGGGAAACCGTGATTTGGGGCAGGCTCTGCAAAAGGCCATTGAAATGACGGATGTTGAATATAACAGAATAAGAAGCAATTTGATTACGATGTCGCATGCCATATATAATCAATCTCTTGCCAATTTAAAAAATGCCCTTGGTAATCCAATCGTTACAGAGAACCATATATGCCCGACTAAGAAAAAGCCACAAATCGCATTGGAGCAGGGAATTCCTGCTTCAAAACGTATAACCACATGGGATAACCGGGCTACGTTAATCAATTATTGGACAAGTGACCCCAATATTTGTAACAGAGACTGGTTATATCAGTTTATAAAGAATAACACTGACGTCAAGCACCTGAATATATATTCGATTTTTGGCAAAAAGGAATATATAGAAAAATACGCGACAAAAAAAGATATCTTTTATTCCGGAGAGAATCTGGATGTTGAGCACGGTTTATATGATGAATATAGTGACTACTGTCTGGATTATGTAGGTTTGTCGTTAGGCTTTGCGCAACGAAACGAAGCAAACTACCTGCGGCTGCCTCTCTGGATATTGTGGATTTTCGATCCGGTTATAGATAAAGACAAGATTGCTGAACGTGTGGATTATATTAACCGCAGCCGCAATACAGGGAAATACGAATGTTCTGTGATTGCCCGACACGACAAATGGAATATGCGTGCACCCATTTATGAAGCGTTAAAAAATAAAATAAATATTTTGTGTGCCGGACAATGGAACCACAACACAAATCTTTTATGGGATGAATATAAGGACGATAAAATTAAATTTTTAAATCATTGCAAGTTTAACATATGTGCGGAAAACGAAGATACCCCCAATTATGTTACAGAAAAACTGTTTGAAGCGTTTTTGGGAGGATGCGTTCCTATTTATGCGGGTGGAGCTTCAGATCCGGAACCGGGGATTGTGAATCCTGAAGCGTTGCTCTTATGGAAACGGGGCAATAAAGAGAATAATGAAGCTATCGTAAAAAAGGTTTGCGAGTTAAATACAAATGAAACATTATATGCGGAATTTCTTTCCCGGACAAAGCTGCTGCCCTCTACGGTAGATTATGTTTATGATACATTTTTGAAGTTAAAAGAAAGAGTAACAGACTTAGATAAGATGAAGGAATAAGAGCATGAGTTTAAAAGATTATTACCGACAGCTAAATTCACAAAGCGGGGTAAAAGCGTTCATTAAAAAGAGACTGTTTAACAACTTGCTGAAAGAGCTTGTTGAACAGGAAAAAGAGATTGAAAAACAAAAAGAGATAATAGAAACGCAAACCAGGTTCTTAAAAGAAAAGGAGATGGAACTGAAGAAGCAAGAAGATTCCATTTGTGCCATTACCCGTCATATAACGGATACAGTGCTTTTACGGGATAAACCGTGCCTGCTGATTGATATGACACATGTTACGGCTATCGGGCACTGGGGGACAGGCCTGCTGCGACCCGGCGATAAAATCTGGATGACGGGGATCCGGCGGGTTGTCAACAATCTTTTCCATCAGATTTATAATCAGTCAGAAAATGTAATTCCGGTTCAACAAAAATCCGGCAAATTAATTACCAGCTATTCCTACCTCAGCCATATGGAAGGGGGCGAAGAAAGAATAGATCAGACCATAGTGCTTCAGGAAGGGGATAAAATTATATTGCTGGACGATCCGTGGGAGGACTTCGCTGCATTTTCCCATACGCTGGATATGGCCGCCGACCGGGGCGTTAAGAGCTATGGTATCGTACATGATTTGATTCCGGTTCAGTTTCCGGAAATTTGTAATAATGAAACTGTGCTGCCGAAATATATTGGATGGCATCATATGTTGCTGCAAAAAGCAGATGCCGTTATTTGTGTTTCCCGTACAACAGCCGACGCACTGATTGCGTATTATGAGAAATTACGGTTCGTACGAACGCGGCCGTTATCCGTCTACAGTTTTCATGTAGGCGCGGATATCCCGGAAGGGGTTCAAAGTGTACGGGAAGAAATCCGGCGCTTTGTTGAAGGTGGCAAATTTACCTTCCTTATGGTAGGAACGGTAGAGCCACGTAAAGGGCACATAGTAGCGTTACAGGCGTTGCAGAAGCTGCCGGAAACTATGCGTAAGGATTGCCGGCTTTTGATCATAGGGAAAAACGGCTGGCAAAATGAAAATGTCTGTAGCCTTCTTACACTTCCGGAATTCAGGGAAACCGCCCTTTGGATCAGTGATGCTTCTGATGAAGAACTGCGGTGGGCTTATGCTCATACCCATGCATTAATTGCTGCTTCCCTGCAGGAAGGATTTGGTCTGCCTCTGGTTGAGGCCGCACACTTTGGTTTGCCCCTTATTTGCAGTGATATTCCGATTTTCAAGGAAGTGACTCAGGGTTATGCCGATTATTTTAACGTGATGGATGCGAATGCTCTGGCAAAATGCCTGATGAAATGGATGCAGACAGAAAGGCATCCGGATTCCCGCAAGATACCTGTTTATTCATGGGAAGAATCTGCACGGGAAGTTTTGGATATACTGGAGGGAAAAACTATCCCGTATAAGGTATTACAATGATAATAATGCGATTCCCTGTCGTTCATTAAGATGGTTGACATTTTGAGGAAGGTTTTAGTTATGGGTTCTCTTGATTCTAAACAGATTATCGTTTCCGTTACTTCGCATCCTGCCAGGATTAACGAGGTTGTGTTAGCCATCCGTACCATGTATCGGCAGACTAAACTTCCTGATAAAGTAATTTTGTGGCTGGGAGAAGAAAAATTCCCGAATAAGCTGGATGACTTGCCGAAAGAATTGTTGCAGCTCATTACGGAAAAACATCTGGAAATCCGCTGGTGTGAAGATTTAGGACCGCATACAAAGTATTTTTATGCGTTTCAGGAATATCCGGATGCGTTAGTTATAACAATTGATGATGATATTCTGTACCCACCGGACCGCATTGAAAATCTGTACCGTTGTTATCTACACTTCCCTCAAGCAGTTTCCGCAGGGCGCGCGGATTTCGTCCCTGTTTCGGAGCAGGGGGAGATGCCGCCCGTTACAACATGGCCGGAAGAAGTGGATGCCTGGGTGTTGCAGCCTTCCATGCAGTTATATGCCATGGGGGTGAACTGCGTTCTGTATCCTACGAAGCTTTTTTTACAGGTACGGGAGCTGCTGGATAAAGAAACCATCCGACGGGTCTGTCCTTTTGCGGACGATTTATGGCTAAAGGCGATGGAGGCGGTGGCAGGGATCCCGGTTGTTGTTGCCGAACCCGACCAACCACTGCCCATATCTACGGAGAAATCGCAGGAAACAGCACTGTTTCACTACAATTGCGGGAAAGGCGGAAATAACGTACAGTGGCTGCAGATACAGCAGGAAATTGACAGGCGTTATGGCAAAGGTACCTTCTGCCGGAAACTGTCGGATGTCTCTGTTGGCAAAGATTTGACCGGAAGCAAAGCCCTGTGTGAGCTGGCCAGGTATTTTCAAAGCAAGATGCATAATCTTCAGAACCAGTATGCCAAATACCGTACACTGCGTGTTGATATAAACAATAATGGCGGCAAGGATTGCAATCTGGTGGAACGGATTATCAGCCCCAAAGCGTTTTTTGTGTGCAAGCCAGTCTTCCTTCCCAACGGGGTGATGATAGAGGCAGTATCCGATCGGATGAAGATTGTAGTACAGTGTGAAGGCGATGGGGAGCTGGGGATTAATTTGCTGGGAAAAGATATGTCAAATGCTTCCGGTAAACGGTATCCGGTCTGGATTGATGTGAACAAATTTGTGATAAATGGTGAAACTGTTTTTCACGATACGAAGACAGTCTGTCATGACAGTCCATTTAATTATAGTAGAAAGGTATCTGACGGCGAGTTGCTTGAACTTGAACTGGAATGGTCTGAATGCCAGTCGGCGACTATATCGGAAGAGTATCGGAGAATGCAGCAGGAAATTGCCGGCCTCAAAAATTCACGTTCCTATAAAATTGGCAGGCTGATTACGTTTATCCCGAGAGTTATAAGGGACTGGATTAAATAAGACTTGATGACGATCGAGCAGTTAACAAAGAGAAAAGGTTCTATTCACATGTGTAAAAAATATTTGAGAATCGTGATGTACGTTGTTTTTGTAATTATTGTTTCCCTGCTGACCGGCTGCCAAAAAGAAACAGGCTTAAAACCCTCTACCCATACACTTATATACAATTCGAATCAACAGCAGAATATTCGGTACGTCATTGAGAATGGCATTGCCTTCTCCCATGCATCCGGTCTTTATGACAAACCGGAATTGAAAGTGCATATGAAAGCGCCGGAAGGGTATACGATCGCCTTTACTACGAACGGAACAAAACCTTCTGAAAAAGATGCCTGCGGCAAGTCTGAACTAGATGTTATCTTAAACCGCAGTATGTCCGGTTACCTTGTGAGCCATAAAGAACAGATGCTGTGTCCTGAATTTAATAATTTTGTTCTTTGCAAGGATAACAGTCTGCCAACCGGCGTTATTCTGAATACGGCTCTGGTTGACAACAAAGGCGTCGTCAGTGATACAGTGCAGACAAATGTTTATTTTTTAAATGTAGATTTCGCAAAAAAGTTTCCAGGGTGTCTGGTTGTTTCAATAACGACAGACCCGCGAAATCTGCTGGATTATAAAACCGGTATCCTTGCGACCGGCGCCGTGTATGACGATTGGAAAAAGACGGATGCAGGTAAGAAAATGATAGCCGGAAAACAGTGGTGGAAAGTCGAAGCGAACTTTACCCGGAAGGGTAAGAACTGGGAGAGGCCCTGCCGGATACAGATATTCAAAAGCGGTTCAGTAAAACCGAATCTGGAAATAAACGCGGGGTTACGGGTACGGGGAGGTATGTCGCGGGGATATAGTCAAAAATCTTTTTCGCTATATTTTCGGGAAGAGTATGGGGATAAGTTGTTGTCATTTCCGTTATTTGACAAAAACAGAGAGTATAAAACATTTTCGTTGCGAAACGGTGGAAACGATACCGACTACCTGAAGTTTAAAGATACGTTTATTCAGGATCTGGGTAAGGGAGGCAGGTTCACCGTTTTTGATTCCCGCCCGGCCGTATTGTTTTTAAACGGCGAATACTGGGGATCCTATTCGTTGAATGAAATTATCTCGGATAAAACGATGCATACCCTGTTCGGGGTTGATGAGAATAATGTGGTCGTGATTAAGGAAGCAAAAGTTGAGGTTGGGAAAAAAGAAGACATAAAACTTTATGAAGAACTGCAGTCTTTTGCAGATAAGGATTTAACGGATCCTGCAACATACCAGAAGTTTTGCGATGCGGTGGATGTCCGTTCCATGGCAGATTATTTTGCCATGCGAATCTATACCGGCGACGGGGATTGGACTCCCATTCACAACCATGTACTCTGGCGAAGCCGCGACAAATCGTATAATGGCGGACGATGGCAGTTTATTGTCCACGATACGGAATACAGCGCAGGGCACTATAATCAGAAACTGACCTCCCCTGAGACAGATCACTTCCGGATGGCGATGCAGAATTTCCCGGTGTTTAGAACAGCTATCCGGAATAAAGAGTTCTTTGCATTGTTTCTGGAAGCCATAAAAAAAACCGGGTCAGAAAACTATAAGTATTCTAGGGTACAGGAAAAAATGAATTCCTATGATAAAACCTGGGGACCGCTAGTGCCGGACTTCTATAAGCGCTTCGGAGATTCTTCACGTAATAGGAAAGAATGTATGGAATTAACATTGAATTTCTTCAAAAAGAGGTATGATATTATTATTCCTATTGTGGAAAAGTGGAGACCGTGATGAAAACGGTTTCTTGTTTTTATAATTTAGATAAGAATAATGTAATGGCTTATTCAATTGGAAGAAAAAATGGTTAATTAAGGTTGTTTTGCGTGTGAATTAGATAATGTTTTCCAATTATGATATAATATTGTCAAAGCTATTAATGATGCTAGACAATTTTATATCATTTTTATTTGGGGGGGATTTCCATGGAAACGTTTCAACAGACCACCTGCCTGCCGTTGTTGCGCAGCAGTTACAACGGGCTGACCAAATCGGAACAGAAGCTGGCGGATTTTATTTTAAAGAACCCGTCTGATGTGATGCACATGACCATGAGCGAACTGGCGGATGCCACCTCCAGCGCGGATGCAACCGTGTTCCGTTTCTGTCATAAGCTGGGTTTCAGTGGCTTTCAGGGCATGAAGCAGGCTTTGGCAGGGGATCTGTTTTCCCCGGCGGAATCCCTGTCCCAGGAAGTGAACGCGGACGATACTCCCCGGGATATCACCCGGAAGGTCTTTCAGGATATGATCGACGCCCTGCAGGAAACTCAGAAGATGCTGGATTACAAGGCGCTGGAGCAGGCCATTGACCTTGTGTCGAAAACGGAGCGGGTCGATGCTTATGGCTATGGCGGCAGCGGCACTATCGCCCAGGACATCGCCCACCGGTTTATGCGGTTCGGGCTGGACGTGCATGCCTACAGTGATCCCCATCTGCAGATTGCGTCGGCGTCTCTCCTGAAACCGGAAGATGTGGTGATTGCCATTTCCCACACGGGGGCCAGCATTGATCTGCTGAAGGTACTGGAGATGGCCCGGTCCCGGGGCAGCAAGATCATCCTGATCACCAGCTATCTGAAATCCCCGGCCACGAAGCTGGCGGACGTAGTGCTGACCGGCCTGGCCCGGGAGACAAGCTACCGCAGCGAGGCCATGGCGTCCCGCCTGGTGCACCTGGCCATTCTGGACTGCCTGTATACCGGCGTGATGCAGCGCCGCATGGACGATTATATTGATAATATGAAGCAGGTGCGGAAGGCGATTGCAAGTCAGAAGATGTAATAATGAATATGATTTGATTAATTTTATTATTAATTAATTATATCCCTGTGATTTTTATCAATAAAAAGAAAGGAACGAAGAATGTCAAAAACTGCTTTAATTACCGGCATCACAGGCCAGGACGGTTCATATCTGGCAGAGTTTTTGCTGGAAAAGGTGTACGAAGTACACGGAATCTACTGGCGTTCCTTTCTTTCCAATACCAATCGGATTGAACACCTGTTAGATAAGATTGCCCTGCACTGCGGAGACCTTACGGATTCTTCTTCTTTGATTCGTATTGTCATCTGGTAAAACCGGATGACTTTGTCATTGCTGCCGGCGAGCAGCACTCGGTCCGGGAGTTTACGGAAAAAGCGTTTGCAATCAATGGCATTACCCTGTGCTGGAAAGGAATGGGACTGGATGAAAAAGGCTATGACATTACGACGGGTAAAAGGGAGCTGTGTTTTTATTCCTCTAAAAGTATCCCTTTGAAACTAAGCGGGAAGGCGCAGATTTTGAAGGTGAGTTGTTAATATTATTTAAGTGGCATTATTATTTCAATTGGAATGTTTTAGAAGGAGCTGAAGCAAGATCTTATGGTTATTGTGAGAATTAAATGCGGTCTCGGGAATCAGCTTTTTCAGTATGCAGCGGCTTATGCGCTGTCCCGGCGGTTAAAGCAGCCTTTTTTATTGGAATGCTTGCCCGAAGAACAACGTCCATATAGGCTGGATCTGTTGAATATAATTGATGAGACTCTTAAGAATCCTGAACAAATACCATGGGGGATAGGTGTTATAAATAATAAATATGTTAAACGTGCGATGAGGGTTCTGCATTTACAGTATTGTCGTTTTGTGAACGTTGCGTATTTATGGGAAATATATGATAGATTTATTAAAGAGTTTTTTACTGTTAACGCAAACATTGTTTATCTTGACGGTTATTTTCAGTCTGAACTATATTTTAAGCCGTATAAAGCAGAACTGCAAAAGCAATTTACACCTCGGTATTCTGCAGATCCTTCTTATCTTCAGGTGTTAAGTGAGATAAATAGTTGTAATGCCGTGGCTGTACATGTCCGTCGGGGGGATTTCGCAACGTCCGCTCATCCATTCCATTATTTGCTTACAGAAGGTTATTATATAAGGGCAATTGAATATATAAGGAAACGTGTTGAGTCACCGGTATTTTTCTGGTTTACAGAGGATTTTGAGTGGGTGCGTGAGCATTTTGCAAAAGAGCGGGATTTCAGGTTTGTAAATGTAAAAACCCAAAATGGCGATATTGATGATATGATGTTGATGAAGAATTGCAAACACATCATTACAGCAAACAGTACGTTTTCATGGTGGGCGGCTTGGTTGAACGAACATGAGGATGCGATTCGTATTGTTCCCGCTAAACCATTTGGCATTAAAGAAATGATTCCGGAAAACTGGGTTAAATTACCGATATGAATTGATAAATGATTTTTAAATCATGATATTTTTTAACTAGGCTACTACGTTCAGCGACAGGGTTCCGTTTTTTATCGAGTTAACGAATGCGATTTTGGAAAAAATCAAAAAACGCATGCGTTAACGGAGATTATTTTCAAAAATTCATAAATGCGATACAATTAATTGAATTAATTGGAATAATTAGTGGAGGCAATTACTTGAAAAGCTGTTTGAAATCAGACTGGACGCCTCTCTTAATGCAGTGGTACGACGCCAACAAACGCGACCTGCCCTGGCGGACGGAATCGCCCCGGGACCCGTACAAGGTGTGGGTCTCGGAGATCATGCTGCAGCAGACAAGGGTAGAAGCGGTAAAATCGTATTATACAAACTGGATGGAACATTTTCCGGACATTCCGTCTCTGGCGGCCGCGGAGGAAGACGAAGTGGTACGGCAGTGGCAGGGGCTGGGCTACTATTCACGCGCCCGGAACCTGCATACGGCAGTGCGGGAAGTGATGGATACGTATGGGGGCAAGGTACCGGAGGCGCGGGAAGAGATCCGCAAACTGAAGGGGATTGGAGACTATACCGCCGGCGCCATCCTCAGCATGGCCTACGGGAAACGGGAAACCGCGGTGGATGGAAACGTGCTCCGGGTGTTTGCCCGTATTTATAATATTGAAGAAAATATTCTTTCCGCCAAAGTGAAAAAGGAAATAACAGAGCTGGTGAAAGCACGGCAGGATGCATCACGCCCCGGCGATTTCAATGAGGCGCTGATGGATCTGGGAGCGACGGTCTGCATTCCCGGCCAGCCCCGGTGTGAGGCGTGTCCGCTGTCCGGCGTGTGCAAATCAAAGGCGGTGGGAAAGGAAAGTTTGATCCCGCTACGGGTCACGAAGAAAGAAGTGCCGGTGGAGCCGGTTACGGTGTTTGTGGTGAAAGCGACGGCGAAAAATTTAGTTGCACATCCTGTGCAGTGTGGAACTGAAAACAAAATGAATGAAATGAAAAATGAAAAATCTTTTTATCTGCTCCATCGCCGTCCGTCCAAGGGCCTGCTGGCTGGCATGTGGGAGTTTCCCAACTGTGTGGGGGAAGGAGAGCAGGGGAAAGAAGCGCTGACTGCGGAACTGGCTGCTCTCGGGGTTCGGGTAGAAGAAATTTCCGGCCCCGTAAAACAGATCCGTCATGTTTTTTCCCATAAAATCTGGCAGATGGCGGTTTATACAGCAGAGGCAGAGGGGAAAACGGCATCATGTGCGCAGATTGCTGCCGGGACGGGTTTGCGAAAAGATGATAAAGAGAATGGTGTTACTACGCGTTTTGACACTGCGGTCCTTCCTTCCGGGTGGCGCTGGGTACCGGTTAATGAACTGGCGGAGTATAATCTGGCCGGGCCCCATAACCGTATCCTTGGTGAAGTGGTGTGGAATGGAAAGTGAGCTTTCTTGCCGGTATCATTTGTTCCGTCAGCATAGTACTATAATAGGAAAGAATTTGTTTAAATTGCATGTAAACAGCGACAATAAAACAGTTACAAAAGAATAATATTAATATTTAGCGAAATGTGTTATATCTGTGAAATTTGCCCTCTTTTTTGCTTGACAGAAAATTCGTCTATGGATAGAATTAGAAAAGAAATAAACTAGTCAAAATAAAACTAAAAAAAGAAATAAACTATTCAATGTGTATGAGCAGGGAGGGCTCCTAAATGGGAAAGCTGGGAACTTACATATCGAATCAGATTAAGACAACCAGGAACACGTTCCGGGATCCGATTATTGCGACGGTCGCGGTGGGTATGGTCCTGGCTCTTTTTGTCTTTGTGGTGTGGCCGCTGCTGATGGTGGTGAAGCAGAGCTTCACGGACCTGGACGGCAATTTCAGCCTGCAGGCCTACGTCAACATCGTGACCATGAGCGAGACGTATCAGGCGCTGGTGAATACCCTGATGCTGGCGATCATCGTAGGGGTGCTGGCAACCTCGGTGGGTTTCCTCTTCGCTTACTGTTCGTCCCACCTGGCCATCAAAGGTAAAAAGCTGTTCAACCTGATGGCTCTGCTCCCCATGGTATCGCCGCCGTTCTCCGTGGCCCTGTCCATCATCATGCTGTTCGGAAGCCGCGGCCTGGTGACTTACAGCCTTTTAGGCTGGAGCAACACCAACATCTACGGGCTGAAAGGCCTGATCTTCGTACAGACGATTTCCTATTTCCCCATCGCGTTCCTGCTGCTGGCGGGCATGCTGCAGTCCATCGACCCCAGCATTGAAGACGCGGCCCGGGACCTGGGTTCTTCCAAGTGGCGCACCTTCAGTTCGGTGACGATCCCACTGGTACGGCCCGGCATCGCCAACGCCTTCCTGCTGGTGTTCATTAAATCGGTGGCCGACTTCGCCAACCCCATGGCCATCGGCGGCAACTTCTCCACCCTGGCCACCCAGGTGTACCTGCAGGCTATCGGCAGCTACGACGTACAGGGCGGCGCTGCGGTAGCGGTGGTGCTGCTGGACATCGCCATCATCCTCTTCATCCTGTCCAAGTATTGGATCGAAAAGAAGACCTACATCACCGTAACCGGCAAGGCGTCCCGGGAACGCACCATGATCGACGATCCCCAGATCGTGGGCCTGGTGGGCGGCTTCTGCTTCCTGGTGACCGCCATCGTGCTGGCCATCTACATCCTGATTCCTATCGCTTCCTTCATTAAGATGTGGGGCGTTGACTACAGCTTTACCACGGCCCATTACAAATACGCGCTGGAAGTCGGCATGGATGCCATCAAGGACACCACCCTGCTGAGCATCATCGCCACGCCCATCGCCGGTATCCTGGGCATGATCATCGCCTACCTGGTGGTGCGTAAGAAATTCATCGGCCGGGGCTTCATCAACTTCTCGTCCCTGCTGAGTATCGCGGTACCGGGCACCGTAATCGGTATCGGCTACATCCTGACCTTCAACGAGCCTCCTGTACAGCTCACCGGTACGGCGGCCATCCTCATCGCGGCCTTCGTCATCCGGGCCCTGCCCATCGGCATCCGGGCCGGTGAAAGCAGCCTGCAGCAGATCGACCCCAGTATCGAGGAAGCGGCGGCGGACCTGGGTTCCAACGCCAGCCGGGTGTTCACCACGGTGACCCTGCCCCTGATCAAGAGCGCCTTCTTCGGCGGCCTGATCTACTCCTTCATCCGCAGCATGACCAGTATCAGCGCGGTCATCTTCCTGGTGTCCGCCAACTATAGCCTGCTGACGGTCCTGATCCTGGACCAGGTGGAAGACAACCAGTTCGGCGTGGCTTCGGCCTTCTCCACCATCCTGATCCTTATCGTATATGTAGCCATCATCGTTATCAAGCTGCTGCTGAACCGTCTGGGCAGCAACCCGCAGAAAAGTCAGGCATAAGTTAAAATAATATTGCGCAGGATAAATTTTCCTGTGCAAGGCGGAGGAGGGAAGGTGTAGTTAAACCTACTCCGACCGACGACAACGCAGCACAGGGAAATGTAGACAAGCAAGAAGGAGAATGTGAAAATGGCAAAACAGGCTAGCATCCAGTTAAAAAATCTGACCAAGGAATATGTGACCCATGAAGGCACCGGTACGTTTTTAGCGGTAGACCATATTAACGTGGATATCGCCAGCGGCCAGTTCGTGACCCTGCTGGGGCCTTCCGGCTGCGGCAAGACCACCACCCTGCGCATGATTGCGGGCTTTGAAGGCATCAGCGACGGGGAGATCCTGCTGGACGGCGTACGTATCAACGAGCTGACCCCGGACAAGCGGGACTCCAGCATGGTGTTCCAGAGCTACGCGCTGTTCCCTCATTACGATGTGTTTGATAACGTAGGCTACGGCCTTGTCAATAAAAAGATGGACAAGAAGACCATCGAGGAAAAGGTTATGAACATGCTGGACCTGGTAGGCCTGAAAGGCATGGAACACCGGATGCCCAACCAGCTGTCCGGCGGCCAGCAGCAGCGTGTGGCGTTAGCCCGGGCCCTGGTCATGGAACCGGCGGTGCTGCTCTTCGACGAACCCCTGTCCAACCTGGATGCCAAGCTGCGCGTGTACATGCGCACAGAGATCCGCAAGATCCAGCAGCGCATCGGCATCACCAGCGTCTACGTAACCCACGACCAGAGCGAAGCCATGGCCCTGTCCGACAAGGTCATCATCATGAACGGCGGGAAGATTGAACAGGTAGGCAGCCCCACGGAGATTTATCAGTATCCGGCCAGCCACTTTGTGGCGGACTTTATCGGCACTGCCAACTTTGTGCCGGCGAAGGTGAAGAGCGTCAGCAGCAGGGGAACCAGGCTGGAAAGCAAAGCGGGCCCCGGACTGGAGATCGGTACGGCCGTTGTGGAAATGTTCGGCCAGGAATTCACTGCCAAGTGCATCCAGGGCGATCTGGCGGCCGGCGATACGGTGGAAGTGGTGATCCGTCCGGAAGCCATCGAACTGGCAGATGACGGGGATGTGAAAGCGGAAGTAACAAGCTCCACCTACATGGGCCAGATGCAGGATTATGTGGTGCAGGCCGGCGGACAGGAACTGGTGACGGAGACCTACAACCCCAGCAGCAAGAAAGTGTACAACCCGGGAGATACGGTGTATCTGCGCATCCAGAGAGAAAGTCTGCATGCGATCAAGAAATAAATTTATATTTTTTAAGTCCAGCGGTAAAATGTCAAGACACCAATGAGTAAAAAACACTAGTTTTTAAAACTCATTTCAAGCAATGCAAAACACCTACCTAAGCCCCGCAGCCT
>NZ_DBMCWA010000028.1:0-17801 GCF_056977735.1 Succiniclasticum sp. | reverse complement strand
TGCTTCTACCGAATTAATGCCTTTGGCATTTGCCTGCGGTTTAGGCGGCATCATCACCCTGGTAGGTACGCCTCCCAACATCATCGCTTCCGGCGCTCTGGCCCAGGCCGGCTACCGTGCTTTCGGTTTCTTTGAATTCGCGAAGATCGGTATCCCCCTGACCCTGGCAGGCCTGATTTACATGATGTTCATCGGCAAACACCTGTTACCGAAACGCGTAATCTCCGAAGATACTGAAGTTGAACAGGAAATCGAAGCCAACGAAACCTCTTCCAGCAAGATGGTCGTTTCCGGCGTTATCCTGTTAGCCGTAGTTCTGACCATGGCTCTGGGTATCAAAGGCGTTACCCTGGAAATGGCTGCCATCACCGGCGCTATCATTTCCGTACTGACCGGCTGCTTAACCGAAAAACAGGCCTATGCTTCCATCGACTGGGTAACCATTTTCCTGTTCGCCGGCATGATGCCTGTATCCTCTGCTATGGATAAAACTGGCGCCGGTAAAGTTATCGCTGAATGGGCCGTCAGCCTGATGGGCGGTTCCCCGTCCCCGATGGTTGTGACCGCTGTACTGTTCATCCTGTCCTGCGGCCTGACCCAGTTCATGTCCAACACCGCGTCCGCAGCGCTCCTGTGCCCCATCGGCATCGCGATTTCCAAATCCCTGGGCGCTTCCCCGCACGCCGTTCTGATGGCTATCGCCGTTGCAGCTTCCTGCGCATTCGCAACTCCGGTAGGTACGCCTCCGAATACCCTGGTATTAGGCCCCGGCGGCTTCAAATTCATGGACTATGTAAAGGCAGGTACCGGTCTGGTAATTGTCTGCTTCGTCATTTCCCTGGTTTTGATCCCGATGTTCTGGCCCTTCTTCCCCGGCTGATAATTTTCCGGAAAGATTTGCTAGTCGCATAGCAGCTTAACTAAAAAATGACAGGCCCGGCATATCCGGGTCTGTCAAATCAGTATTTATTGGTTTTTGTTCCCTGCCGGTTAGGGCGGTGTTCCGGATTCTTTCCGGAGCCGGCACGGAAAAAAATTGAAAAAATATTGAAGAAAAACTTGCCAATTCATAAAAAATAAGCTATAATAGCCAAGTGAGTTGCCTTTGCGGCAATGTAACGGAGTGGTACTCAAGCTGGCTGAAGAGGACGGTTTGCTAAATCGTTAGGGGTCGCAAGGCTCGCCCGAGTTCGAATCTCGGCCACTCCGCCATTTATCTGGTATCTAAGCATCTGGAATAAATTTCCAGATGCTTATTTTTTTGTTCTGCATAAAATATTCTTGTGTGATATAATTTTGGCAGACGATCGTCTTCAATATAAACATTTTATCAACGTCTAACTAATCAAAATCCAATTGAGCATTTCAGAATTAATGCAAATAGAATGTGGTCGGGAAAATGGCAGAGGGGAGGAAAGAAATGAGTTCGTTTATTTCCTTTGACGGAACTGTAAATAAATATCCGTCAAGGCGCAGTGTGGTATATGGAAAAAACGGCATGGTATGCGCGTCACAGACATTGGCAGCCCAGGCAGGCCTTGATGTGCTGAAAAAAGGTGGGAACGCGGTCGATGCGGCATTAGCTGCAGCAATCAGCCTTACCGTATTGGAACCTCCCAGTAATGGGATAGGAAGCGACTTGTTTGCTCTGGTATGGCATCATGGCAGATTATATGGGATCAACGGGAGCGGGCCGGCGCCCATGGGTCTGTCCAGAGAAACCGTACTAAGAAAAATGGATCAATCCGGAGCCATAACTGATAAAGGGCCGTCTCCCCGGGGAACGATTGCGAACTTGTCTGCTTCATCCATGCCTGAAACAGGCTGGGAAACCGTTACGGTCCCCGGTGCCCCCGCGTCCTGGAAGGCTTTGCATGAACGGTTCGGCGTTGCAGCGTTTCCTGTTATATTTGAAGCAGCGATCCGTTATGCAGAAGAAGGCTTTCCTCTTCAGCCTGTTTGCAGCCGTCTGTGGCAAAATAACAAATTCAAGGTGATGGCATTGAGCGGGGAACTGTACCGACCCGTGCAGGAACAGTTTTTTCTGGATAAAAAATTAGAAGCAGGTTCCCTGATGAAGCTTCCGGAAATGGGAAGAACGTTGCGTGAACTGGCGGAAACAGAGTGCCGCAGTTTTTATAGCGGCAATATTTCCCGGGAAATTATAGGTTTTGTGAAGGAAACCGGCGGTTATATGACAAAAGAGGATCTGCTTTCGTACCGGCCTGAGTGGGTCGAACCTGTAACATATAATTACCGCGGATATGAGGTTTGCGAATTGCCGCCTAACTGTCACGGACTGGTTGTGCTGATGACGTTAAATATTCTGAATCAGTTGCACCTTGCAGGGAAGGAAAATGCGGAAACGGTCCACAGACAGCTGGAAGCAATGAAAATTGCTTATACCGATGGAAAGATGTATATTGCCGATCCACGCTACATGAAAGCGGATGTAAGTTATTTTATCAGTGATGCATATGGAAAAAGGCGCGCTGCGGAAATTGGCGAAGAAGCAGTTTTGCCGGAACCTGTGGACCTGAATTGCGGAGGGACAGTCTATTTATGTGCTGCAGACGGTGAAGGGAATATGGTATCCCTGATCCAGAGCCATTTCCAAAATTTCGGAGCAAAGCTGGCAGTGCCCGGTACAGGGATCCTGTTAAATAACAGGGGCAATAATTTCAGCCTGGACCCGAATAGTGACAACTGTCTGGCACCCGGGAAAAAACCGTATCATACGATTATACCGGGCTTTTTACTGAAAGATGGGGCACCTGTAGGTCCTTTTGGCGTGATGGGAGCTTTTATGCAGCCTCAGGGACAGGTGCAGGTCGTCAATAACCTGATTGATTTTGCATTAAATCCCCAGGAAGCGCTGGATGCGCCACGCTGGCAGTGGATTGGCGGAAAGACGGTAGAAATGGAAGCTTCCTTTGATAAAACGATAGTGGAAGAACTGAAACAGCGGGGGCATGACATCAAAGTAATGGATGACTTCACGTCCTTCGGCAGGGGCCAGATCATCGTTCGCCAGCCGGACGGCGTGTATGCAGCGGCAACCGAGCCGCGGGCTGACGGAGTCGTTGCCGCCTGGTGACGTTCTGTGGTATAATATTAAAATAATATGTATAGTAAAATGATACCTTTGCACAGTGCTTTATCGTTTTTTGTTCCGTAATGATGCAACGGCAGAGGTAAAGGAAAAAAACAGGAGACCATGCATGTTTATTGATAAAGCGAGAATTTATGTAGAAGCAGGTAACGGCGGCGACGGCATGAGCAGTTTCCGTCGGGAAAAGTTTGTGGAAAAAGGAGGCCCCAACGGTGGCAACGGAGGCCGTGGGGGCAATGTGGTCCTGCGGGCAGACAACAGCCTGAACACGCTCATTGATTTCCGGTACAAACGGAAATTCATTGCAAAGAGCGGTGATAAAGGCGGTGTTTCCAATATGACCGGTCGCCGCGGGGAAGATGTAATTATTAAAGTTCCGTTGGGAACCGTGGTACGGGATGATGAAACGAATATAATGATTGCCGACCTGACTGAGGACGGGCAGGAATTTATTGCCGCGAAAGGCGGCCGTGGCGGTAAAGGCAACGCCTGTTACGCCACCAGTACCAAACGGGCGCCGACGTTTGCGGAAAAAGGGGAACCGGGCACGAAAGGCTGGCTGCGCCTGGAACTGAAACTGCTGGCCGATGTTGGTCTGGTAGGGTATCCCAGCGTGGGAAAATCCAGCATTATCTCCCGGGTCAGCGCGGCAAGGCCGGAGATCGCGGCTTATCATTTTACTACCCTGACCCCGGTGCTGGGGGTCGTGCGGCTGAGTGAAGAACAGAGCTTTGTACTGGCGGACATCCCCGGGCTGATTGAAGGCGCTGCGGAAGGCGTGGGGCTGGGGCATGATTTCCTGCGCCATATTGAGCGGACCAAGGTGCTGCTCCACGTAGTAGATGTTTCCGGCTGCGAGGGTCGGGATCCGATTGAAGATTTTGAGAAAATCAATCATGAACTGGAAGCGTACAGCGCCAAACTGGCCCGCCGTAAGCAGCTGGTCGTGGCCAATAAGATGGACCTGCCGGACAGCGCGGACAATTTTGTAATATTAAAAGAATACGTTGAGGAAAAAGGCTATGAGATCATGCCGGTTTCTGCGGCGACAGGAGACGGACTGCAGGAACTGATGTGGAAAGCGTACGAAATGGCAGGCCAGTATGTAGCAGAGCCGGAGGAGGAAATCGGCGTTATTGAAGAAGGAGACCCGGACAGCTTTGAAATTATCCGTGGCGCAGAAGATGCCGATTTTGAGGTAAAGGGAAAAAATATTGAACGGCTCGTTGCTATGACGAATTTTGATAACGAAGAAGCCCTGTACCGTTTCCAGCTGATCTGGAAGCGGCTTAAGATTGAAGAAGCGCTGCTGGAGGCCGGCATTCAGGAAGGACAGACGGTGCGTATTCTGGACATGGTATTCAATTACCAGAAGAGCAAGTGGGCTGACAGGAAATAGCAGCCTGATAAGCAGTCTTTAGGCTTTTGATCAAGGTTTTTCAGGAAGTTTATTTTTACATACAAACGAATCTGAGGGGAAGTGGGAAAATGATTCGTAACCGAAAAGATCTGGCGAAAGTAAAACGTATTGTAGTCAAGGTGGGTACCAGCACGATCACCTATCCCAATTGCAGCCGTAATTTTACGCGGATGGACCACCTGTGCCGTGAGCTCGCGGATCTGCATAACAAAGGACTGGAAGTGATACTCGTAACCAGCGGCGCTGTTGCAGTGGGGGTGGAACGGCTGGGGCTGAAAGAAAAACCGCGGACCATTCCGGGCAAGCAGGCGGCAGCGGCCGTGGGGCAGGGCATCCTCATGAATACGTATGAAAAGATGTTTGCCGAATACGGACAGATCGTGGCCCAGGTTCTGCTCACCCGGACAGAAGTGCTGGACCGCCACCGTTATACCAATTCCCGCAACACGTTCATGGAGCTTCTGAAACAGGGGGTCATCCCCATTGTCAATGAAAATGACGTAGTGGCCCTGGACGACCTTAAGATTGGCGATAACGATAACATGTCCGCCCTGGTAGCAGGTATCGTGGATGCTGATCTGGACATCCTGCTCAGTGATATTGACGGACTGTATACAGCGAACCCCAAAACCAATCCGGACGCAAAACTGGTGTATGAGGTGAAGGAAATCACACCGGAGGTGGAAGCCAGTGCCGGCGCAGCAGGCAGCGGTTTTGGCACCGGCGGCATGTTTACCAAGATCCAGGCGGCGAAAGCGGCCACCAGTTCCGGGATCAGCATGGTGATCGCATCGGGAACAGAGTCCAATGCCATAACCCGGATATTGCAGGGAGAGCGGTTAGGCACCCTGTTTATTTCCCGGGAAAACAGGCTGCAGTTCCGGAAACGCTGGCTGGCTTTCGGTTCACGTATCGAAGGTTCTCTTCAGGTTGATGCGGGTTGTGCCAAGGCGATCCGCCGCCCGGGAGGAAGCAGTATTTTACCGGCAGGCATCCTGACCGTTTCCGGCGAATTTGAAGCCGGGCATACCGTGAGCGTCCGTGACGAAGCCGGAAATGAACTGGCCCGGGGGCTGAGTCATTATTCTTCTCAGGAACTGGAAAAGATCAAGGGACATAAAAGCAGTGAGATTGAAAGCATTCTGGGTGAAAAGACTTACGATGAAGTCATCCACCGGGACGATCTGGTCATACTGTAATTAGTTAGCGCTTACTGTTGAAGAAAACCTTTTGAACGTTCTGCGTGTGCCCGTTGTGGCAGCGTTACATGAATTCCAGCACGTGTTGCGTGCAGTGTATGTAAAGGAAGATAATTAAAAAGAAGGTGTGAAGATGACGATACGGGAACAGGCGATGGAAGCGGCAGCGGCAGCACGAAAGCTGGCTGCGGTTTCACCGATTATAAAAAACAAAGCCCTGGAGGCTATGGCGGACGCATTATTAGCTGAACAGGGAGCGATTCTGGAAGCGAATGCCAAAGATATGGAAGCAGGGAAAGCAAAAGGACTGAAAGAATCCCTGCTGGACCGGTTGCTGCTGACACCGGCCCGTTTGGCGGATATGGCAGAAGGGCTGCGGCAGGTCGCGGCGCTGAAAGATCCGGTTGGCGAGATTATCGGCGGCAGTACGCTGCCCAACGGGCTGACGATCACGAAGATCCGTGTTCCCCTGGGCGTGATCGGTATCATTTACGAGGCCCGTCCCAATGTGACGGCGGACGCGATCGGTCTGTGCCTGAAGAGCGGCAACGCGGTCATCCTGAAAGGCGGCAGCGAAGCGATCCGCTCCAATACAAAAATTGCTTCTGTTCTGCGGAATGCAGCAGAACAGGCTGGCATTCCCGCAGGCAGCATCCAGTTCATCACCAGCACGGATCACGCGGCGGTACAGGAACTGATTACCCTGAACGGGCTGGTGGATGTGGTGATTCCCCGGGGCAGCGGCCGTCTGATCCAGGCGGTGGTGGGCAATGCCAGCGTACCTGTGATTGAGACCGGTGTGGGCGTGTGCCACACCTTTGTAGATGCCGGGGCGGATTATGCACAGGCCGAGCCCATTCTTGTCAATGCCAAGACCCAGCGTCCCGCGGCCTGCAATGCCATGGAAACCCTGCTGGTCCACAAAGACGCGGTACAGGATTTCCTGCCCCACATGCTGCAGGTGTTCAAAGAAAACGGTGTACAGATCATCGGCGACGAAACAGTCTGCGCTATAGACAAAGAGGCCGTTCCGGCCACGGAAGAAGACTGGGCCACGGAATACGGCGATCTGCGCCTCTCTGTAAAAGTTGTGGCGGATCTGGATGAAGCCCTGGACCACATTGCCCGTTACGGAACCAGACATAGCGAAGCGATCCTGACCCGTAATTATGCGAACGCCCGCAAGTTCCAGCAGATGGTGGACGCAGCCTGCGTGTATGTGAACACCACGACCCGCTATTCCGACGGTTTCCAGTTCGGTTTTGGTGCGGAGATCGGCATCAGTTCCCAGAAGCTGCATGCCCGGGGTCCCATGGCCCTCCCGGAGTTAACAACTTATAAGTATCTGATCAGCGGAGACGGACAGGTTCGCCCCTGAAGCCGTTTCTTTTGAAAAAACAGGGTGTTTTTGTGTTTCCTAACATAAAAATGTCACAATTACCGATTACAATATAACCATAAAATACCGGGTAAATAATGAATTATCGTAAAGATAAAGAATAAAGCGGTACGGGAGCGTGATCAGCATGTTGAAGTTTATTAAAAATAATCTGTATGTTCTTTTGTTTTTGGTGATTCTGGCCGGAGCCTGCTTCGGAGGCTATAAATATTACCAGAGCCAGAAAGCGGCGAAAACGGAAACCGTGAAGACCGCTTCCGTAGAATACGGAAACCTGCAGAAGAGCGTATCGGCTACCGGCAGTCTCACCGCATTGGATAATGTGGATATCAGCTCCAAGATCACGGGCCGTATCGTAGAGGTTCTGGTGGCGGAAAACGATCACGTTACTGCCGGGCAGCTGTTGCTCCGGCTGGACGATTCGTCCCTGAAAGCAACACAGGAGCAGCGGGAAGCCACGCTGAATGAAGCCACGCTGACACTGAACCGGTATGCCGCGCTTTTGAACAAAGGCGCTATCTCGCAGCAGCAATATGATACCGCCATGATGAACTACCGGGTGGCCAAGGCTGCGTATGACCAGTCTGTATCCAACACGAACGATACCTATATCTATTCACCTATCGACGGCTATGTCATCGGCAAGCCCACCCCGGTAGGCCAGACCATCAGCTCCGGTATCAGTTCTCCCCAGGTCATCATGTCCATTGCCAACCTGGACAAGATGCAGATCGAGACCCTGGTAGACGAATCGGATATCGGGCAGATCAAAGTGGGGCAGAAGGTTGAGTTTACGGTAGACTCCTATCCGGAAGAAACCTTTGAAGGCACGGTGCGTCTGATTTCCCGCAGCGCAACGACTACCAACAACGTTATTTACTATAAAGTGTATGTAGATGTTGCCAATTCCAAAAACAAACTGTTCCCCACCATGACGGCCCGGGCCAATATCATCATCAGCGAGGCCGGCAACGTGCTGATGGTTCCCCAGAACTGCATCTTCTACGATGGCGGCCGCAAATATGTGAAAAAATATGACGCAAAGACCAAACAGGAAACCGAGATCGATGTGGAAGTAGGTATGGCCGGCGACGAAAGCATCGCTGTGAAGAGCGACCAGCTGCGCCAGGGCGACAAACTGGTGGTAAAAACACTGAAGGCGAAACAGACCAATACGATGCGCGGCCCGATGCCGGGCGGCGGGCATTAAAGATTGGAAATGAGGGATGAACATGGCAGATGTCATTGTGCTGGAAGATATAGTGAAACAGTTTATCATGGGCGATACCATCCTGCAGGCGCTGGATCATGTGAACTTCAGCGTGGAAGAGGGGGATTTTATCGCCATCATGGGGCCTTCCGGCAGCGGTAAATCTACCATGATGAATATTCTCGGCTGTCTGGACCGTCCCACTTCCGGTAAATACTACCTGGACGGGAAAGAAGTGGCGGGCCTGAGCGACGACGAACTGGCCCGTACCCGGAATGCCAAAATCGGCTTTGTGTTCCAGAATTTTAACCTGCTTTCCAAAATAACAGCCCAGCAGAATGTGGCGTTGCCACTGGTTTATGCGGGGGTGCCGGAAGAAGAACGGATGGAACGGGCCCGGAAAGCGCTGGAAGATGTAGGACTGGGCGACCGCGTGGGACATAAACCCAACGAACTGTCCGGCGGGCAGCGGCAGCGGGTGGCGATTGCCAGAGCTCTCATTAACAATCCGGCTATTGTCATGGCGGACGAACCTACCGGAAACCTGGATACCAAATCCAGTTACGAGATCATGGAAATTTTTAAAAAGCTGAATGCCATGGGAAAGACCATCGTCATGGTCACCCACGAGCCGGATATCGGGCAGCAGACCAAACGCATCCTGGTGATGCGGGACGGTCACCTGAACAGTGACGAAAGGCTGGTACACGATTATGTTCAATGAGTCAATCAAGATGGCCATTGACGGCATGATATCCAACAAGCTGCGCACGCTGCTGACACTGCTGGGTATCATCATCGGCGTAGGCGCTGTCATTGCCATGGTCAGCCTGGGCTTTGGGGTCAAGGAACAAATCAAAGATAATATTTCCCGTCTGGGCAGCAACCTGCTCATCGTCCAGTCCGGCGGACGCACGGCTACCGGCGCCCGCATCCAGGCCGGCAGCGGGGCGCGGCTGACCGATGAAGATGCCAAAGCCATTGAGAAGAATATTGACGGAATCAAATATGTGGCGCCTATGGTTTCCCGCGGTTACCAGCTGGTGGTGGGAAATCAGAACTGGACGACCAACGTGCAGGGTTCTACCCCTAACATTATCGATATCCGTGACTATACGGTAGAGGAAGGCCGTAACATAAACGACCATGATATGGCCGGCAAGGACCGGGTCTGCGTGATTGGAAAGACCATTGTGGAAAACCTGTTCCCGGACGGGGATCCCGTAGGAAAGACGATCCGCATCAACAAAGCACCCTTCAAGGTGGTGGGCGTACTGGGAGCCAAAGGCCAGTCCTCCGGCGGGCAGGACCAGGATGACGTGGTATTTGTTCCCCTGACCACGGCCATGAACCGCATGATGGGGATAACGTATGTAAATAATATCACCATCCAGGCCATGAATGAAAATGTGATTGACAACGTGCAGGCGGAGGTAGAGAACCTGCTCCGTGTCCGCCACCGGATCAAAAATGCGGATGACGACGATTTTTCTGTGCGTAACCTGGCGGCATTAATGGATACCATGATGAGCACGGCCAATACGATTACCATGCTGCTGGGCTGCATCGCGGCCATCAGTCTGCTGGTAGGCGGTATCGGTATCATGAACATCATGCTGGTATCGGTGACGGAACGTACCCGGGAGATCGGGATCCGGAAAGCGTTGGGCGCTACGTACAATAATATCCTGTTGCAGTTCCTCATCGAATCGGCCGTTATCGGTATCATCGGCGGCTTTTTGGGCGTGGTGCTGGGTATCGGTGCATCCTATGCTATCAGCGCATTTGCAGAGTGGAAGACAGTCATTTCTATTCCGATCATCATAATTTCCGTAGTATTCTCTGTGGGGATTGGTGTATTCTTCGGTATCTACCCGGCACGGAAGGCTGCATTGCTGGATCCGATTGAAGCATTGCGCTATGAATAAACAGCATGGCTGCTGCATTACCAGCTGCCGTTTGCGCGCAGCAGCATCAGAACAGTCCGGCAGCCGTTGTGTTGTGTATGGCGCAGCAGCGTGGAGGGAGCCGAATAAGGAAACACGGCATGAAAAAGGATCGTACCCTGTTACAAAAAATGAAACTGTTTACGCAGGCCTTCTCGGAATTTCTGAGAAGGCCTAAAACCATTTTTGATATGAAAGACCGGTTCCGCCTTCTCGTGCTGTTGCTTGTGGTGATTGCCATTCTGGAAGGCGCAATCTATTGCATAAAGAACGGCAGGTAAAGGAACCGTCGGCTGCTTGCTTACTCTTGCACGGACGCATCGCATTTTAAAATGTGAAATAAGAGGAGATTTATCCTCGCTTTTATTTACAAAAGCAAGGATAAATTGCTATAATATACTGTAATACTTCAGAAGATGCTGCTTCCTTTTGATGCGGCGCTTCAGATGGATTTCAACAATATGGAAACAGGGAGGCAACGTCATGGAACGGCTGGCAATCATGGGCGGGACCTTTGACCCGGTCCATATGGGACATCTGCGCATGGCCCATGCGGTGCAGCAGCAGCTGGACTTTGACAGAGTCGTGTTTCTGCCTGCGTATTTACCTCCCCATAAACAGACCCGGGCGGACTGTGCCTCCTGGCAGGACCGGCTGGCCATGGTGCAGCTGGCTGTGCAGGGCTACGATAATTTTGTGGTCAGCAGTCTGGAGTTTGAACGGGGCGGCCTGTCCTACACCTACGATACCGTAAATATTATGCAGGAACTGTGGCCGGATGCGGAGATATACCTGATCATCGGGGAAGATTCCCTGACCCAGCTTTACACCTGGTACCGGGTGCATGACCTGTTGCGGCTGGTGTATTTTGTGGCGGCAGAGCGCCCGGGATATGAAGGCGAGGCTGGCGTAGAAAGGCTGACAAAAGCCTACGGTCCCTGGGCTGCGGAAAAAATCATCCATGCAGAAGTGCCGGAAACGGCTATTTCTTCAACTGAAATTCGCAAACGGCTGCGGGAAGGGAAACCCATCCGGGGCATGGCGCCCCTTGCCGTAGAGCAGTATATCTGTGAACGGGGTCTGTACCGGGCGGAGAAGTAAGATATAAATGAAAAGAAGTATTTTGACAGCCACAATGACCCTGCTCGCGTTCTTTTCTATAACGAATGCGGCCTGCGGTGTCATGTCATTCAAAGAAGTGAAGGCAGTAAAGGAACCCATTGTAATGGAAAAAAGAGAGAACAACCCCAGGCTGACAATAGAAGAAATGCGGGCCCTGCTGCAGCAGAGCCTGAAGCCGAAACGCTATGAGCACTCTGTGCGCGTATACGAAACGGCGCTGAAGATGGCAGAGCACTATCATGCAGATAAACAAAAGATCGCGTTAGCCGCGCTGCTCCATGACTGCGGGCGCCAGATTCCCAAAGAAGCCAGTGTGGAAAAGGCAAAAGAGCTGGGGATCCCTGTCGACCCGGTAGAAGCCGCCCAGCCTATCCTGCTGCATGCCAAGCTGGGCGTGTATTACGCGATCCATAAATATGGAGTCAGCCCCGATGACAGGGAAGTGCTGGACGCGATCCGGTATCATTCCACCGGTGCAGCGGATATGACGGAAACAGCGAAGATCGTGTTCCTGGCGGACCTGATCGAGCCGGGCCGGGATTTTGAGGGCGTAGAAGAAATCAGGGAAGCTTCTTTTACGGATTTGGACCGGGGCATGTTCCTGTCTTATGAAAACACGATACGGTATCTCCTGGACGACGGCATGCTGATCCATCCCGACGCCATTGCCGGATATAACCAGCTGGCTGCGCGCTACCAAAAGGAAAAAATCAAAGAAAAAAAGAGGAAATAAATGGATTCGGAAAATAGAAACGGTAACCATAATGACCATACGGATGCGGACGGAAGACATTATCACCGTCCCAAACGGCGCAGATTGCGCTGGGGACGTCTGTTTTTGCTGCTGATTGTACTGGCGGTACTCCTGACGACGGTTTTCTGGGGTTCGGTCTGGGTTTATACAAATATCATTCACGCGCCGGAAAAGAAGGTCGTTGCGGCGGATCCGGAAATTGAGAAAGATGAAACGCTGAATAAGCGCATCAATGTACTGCTGCTGGGTATCGATGACGGGGACAGTGAAGCAGACAAAAGCGAACCGAAACGGACAGATGCCATGATCGTAGCCAGCTTTGACCCTGAAGCCCATAAGATATCCTTGATTTCCCTGCCCCGGGATACCATGGTCATCTTGCCTGGCCATACCCAGTATGAAAAGCTGAACTCGGCCTATACTTATGGCGGGGTCACCATGGCCAAGCAGACCATTGCCAACCTGCTTCGCATACCCATCCATTATTATGCGCTGGCGAACTGGCAGGGCTTTATTGAGATTATCAACCTGATTGGCGGCGTGGATCTGTATGTGGATAAAGACATGCATTACGAAGATCCCTGGGCCAACCTTAAAATTGATATCAAACACGGTTACCAGCATCTGGACGGGGAGAAGAGCGGACAGTATGTCCGGTTCCGTTCCGACGAGCTGGGGGATATCGGACGGGTGCAGCGGCAGCAGAAGTTCCTGAAGGCTCTGGGCCTGCAGATGTTCTCTGTGGAAAATATAACCAAAATACCCAAACTTCTTTCCACGGCGAAGGAATATATCGAAACGGATATGGATACGGTCACCATGCTGAAGGCGGCCCGCAGTTTCAATATCATGTCAGACAACAATATCCGGTCCGGCATGCTGTACGGCAACTTCTACGATTCTCCTGCCAGCGGGATCAGCTATTGGCGGTCCAACCGGACGGATATTGAAAAATCTCTGACAGAAGTGGACATTCCCTTTATGGCGATGAAAGAGGATTCCGAATCCGGCGACCCGGTTGACGGCGTGGATGCGCTGGGTGAGGGAAGCAACAGCGATTCCCAGCGAAGCGCCGCGGCGGCTGCGACCCGAAGGTCTTCTTCCGATAATAAGAAAACGGCTACTGACGTCCGGAAGGCCGAACCGGAAAAGAAAGCAGTGATTCCGCCGAAAGCTGGCAGCACAGGCAAATCCTCTTCATCCGTATCCAACACACCGAAGCCTTCGGTGTCCAATGCGCCCAAACAGGCTCCCAAGAAAAGCGCGCCGCCGGTGATACGCAAACCGGTTATCAGTAACAAACCTCAGGCGGCGCCGAAAAATTAGCAGTAGTTCTTTGCACAGGCTTTCGCTTTGTGCAGGTTTTACCGAAAGCGTTCCTGCGTGTGGCAGGATGTTGCTGTGAATCACCGCAGCGTCACGGCTGACGGTGATAGAGATGATAAAACAGAAAAGATAATCCAAACTATAAATATAATGAAAATACGGAGGTAGACTGTATGACCATGCAGCCGAAAGAACTGGCAGAAAAAATTGCAACGATTGCAGATGATAAAAAAGGAAAAGATATATTATTGCTGAACATGGAAGGCATATCCTACATGACAGATTATTTTGTCATTGCCAGCGCATCCAACACCACGCTGGTGCGGGCGATCGCTGATGCCATTGAAGATAAACTGGCGGAAGAGGAAGTGTTCTGCCGTCACAAGGAAGGATATAACGAAGGCCGCTGGGTCCTGATGGATTTTGGTGACGCGGTGGTTCATGTATTCCTGGAAGAAGAGCGGGATTTCTATAATCTGGAACAGCTGTGGGCTGATGCCCCCAGTGAAGCGTTCAAGGGGACCGATGATGGAGAGTAACCTGCAGTACAAAGCCGGTGATGTAGTGACCCTGAAGGTAGTCCGTGTCTCCGACATGGGCGCGTTTCTGGATGCCGGTACCGGTAATACGTCGGACGACATCCTGCTGCATAAGCTGCAGCAGACGACACCGGTAAAAACGGGCGATGAAGTAAAGGTGTACCTGTACCTTGATCCCCGCAAACGCCTGACCGCCAGCATGAAACTTCCTAAAATGAGAGAAGGGCAGTTAGGCTATGCGAAGGTCATCAGTGTAACGCGGGACGGCGGCTTCGTGGACATCGGGGCGGAGCGGGGCGTGTTCCTGCCCTATACGGAAATGCTGGGCCGGGTGAATCCCAACCAGAAGATCTGGATCAAACTGTACCGGGACAAGAGCGGCCGGCCGGCGGTAACCATGAAGGTGGATAAGGATCTGGCCCGGGTTGCGAAACCCATTGGCGCCGAAGTCAAGATCGGGGATTCAATTACCGGAACGATCTATAACATTACCCATGAAGGCTTTTTTATTTTTACCAATGACCGGCATATCGCGTTCCTGCACCGGAGCGAGGCGGACCCGAAACGGTATCTTGCTTATGGCGAACAGGTCACGGCCCGCATCACCTTCATCCGGGAGGACGGCCACGTGGATGTATCGTTGCGCAAGCAAAAGGAAAATGCCATGGTGGACGACGCGCAGGTGATTCTGGACACGCTGCAGTCCCGGAACGGGCGCATGCCATACTGTGACGATACGCCGGCGGAGATCATCAAGACCAAGTTTGGCATTTCCAAGGCTGCCTTCAAGCGGGCGCTGGGCCGGCTGATGAAAGAAGGCAAAGTGTACCAGGAGGACGGCTGGACGATTTTGAAGTAATCGGAGGTTATCGCTATGAAAAAATCTTCCATTATTCGTACCGCAGCTTCTGCGGTGCTCTGTCTGTCGCTGACGACCGGCGCGGTTATGCCGAAGCAGGCCCTGGCCTGGGACTGGCTCTCTGCCGGTCTGGCTTTGTTCCAGGTAGGGGCGGAGTACGCCTACCTGAACAAACAGGTAAACTATCTTGACAACAAAGGCCGTGATGATTACATGGGCCAGATCAAGGATAAATACGGTGTTAACACGGACCCTACGGCCAACGCCATGCTGTCCCGTATCATGACCAGGTTGTCCGACGCGGTGGCGCAGACCGATGATTCGATTGTAAAAAAACCATACAATTATTTTGTCAATAACGATAAATCCTTTAATGCCTTTTGTACGCTGGGGCATAATATGAGCGTCAACATCGGCGCCTTCGATAAGTTGAATTACAATGAAGACGAACTGGCTTTTGTCATCGCCCATGAAATGGGGCACGGGCAGAAAAATCATCCCGCAGCCGGGGTGAAGCGTGCGCTTCCAGTATCGCTGGTGGCTGCCCTGTACGCCAGCCAGAACCGGAACACCGCTTCTTCCATCGGTGCGGCAGTCGCAAGTACTGTCGGCACGGCCAAGTGGGTGACCAAACCCATGGAAAGCCAGGCCGACAAGCTGGCTTTTGATTACGCTGTGGCAGCCGGGTATAACGTGGGCGCCGGCGCAGCCCTGTGGCAGCATATCCTGGAACAGAACGGAAGCAAATCCAGCGGCTTCGCCGAGCTGTTCAACGACCATCCGACCAGCATAAGCCGACGCACTAATTATAATAAGAAGATTACAGAGTGGAGCGGGAATCAGGTGAAAGTCAATGAAGAAGACGGCCTGATCACCGTAGCGCGGAAACCGTTTTATACACCGGAAAAGACAAGTACCATGAGTCCGCAGGAACAGGCCTTCCTGATTGCCGGGAACCTGGCTGCGGTATTCCACGACGGCAGGCAACACGAAACGGTATGGACCAACAGCGAAAATATGCTGCTGGTAGGGGAGCAGCCGGTCATGAGTTTTGACGGTGTTGCAGATGCAGGTTCGATCGAAAACAGGCTGCGGGATATTTTGAGCAACAGTAAAGGTGAAGTAAAGACTGATGCCGGAACGAAGGCTTTAGATAAAGGTGATCAGAAAAAAACCGAAACAGAACTGAATTAAAAAAAAATACTTATTGCAATTAGTTGCTGTTTGTGATAGAATACGTCTGATTTGGTTCATGTTTTTGATATAATTTGTCGGAATCTTTGCCTGCCGTTGCGGAATTGGAGAGGAAACCAGGCAACTCGCCCGAAGAAGCAAACGAAATGCAGAGCCTTCTGACAATTTATATAATAATTTTTAATTGTCTTAAAGGAGGCAAACGAAAATGAAAAAATCTTTAGTATTGGCAATGGCAATGGCATTAGGCGTAACCGCTTCTGCTTATGCTGCCAACCCGTTCTCCGATGTACCGGCTGGCCACTGGGCTTATGACAGCATCTCCAAATTGGCTGCTGCCGGTGTTATCGAAGGCTATGGCGACGACACCTTCCGTGGCGACCGTCTGATGACCCGTTTTGAAATGGCGCAGATCGTAGCGAAAGCTATGGCAAAAGGCGCTAACACTGACAAACTGGCTGCAGAATTTGCAGACGAACTGGATGCGCTGGGCGTTCGCGTAGCCGCTCTGGAAAAGAAATCCGATAATGTTAAGATTACAGGCGAAATCCGTTATCATTACGGACATGAGAAAATTAAAACGAATGCCGGAACCGAGAAGTCGCATGAAACCGGTTTACGTTCCCGTCTGTATTTTACCGGTAAGGTAAATGACAACTGGAATTATGTAGGGCGTATCCAGAACCAGCAGTGGTTTGATGACAATACTGGCAATGAAGGAACCGAGTTCAACATTGCCAAGCTGGAAGGCCGTCTGGGCGGAATCAATGTAATTGCTGGCCGCGACGATGACGTATTCGCTGACGGTTATATCTATGATGGCGAGCATGATGCCATTAAACTGTCTTATGGCGATAAATGGTATGTTAGCGGCGCCTACGGCAAGCTGACCGACCTGAATGAAGATGGTTATGATGGTTCAAAGCATTTCTGGAATGCGGAAATTGGCTCAAATATTGAAGACAGCTTTGTTAATGCAAAAGCCGGCTATTTTAAGACTAAACTCGGAGCTGATGGAGAAGCGTTATTTGACGGCAAAGACAATGTAGGAATCTGGTACGTGGGCGCAGACTTCAACCTCGGTAAAGATTTGGTTTTAAATGGTATGTACCTGCGTTCTGACCGGAAAGCATTTGATGTGATTGGCGACAAATTCGACAGCAAGAAAGACGGCTATGTATTCGGTTTAGGCTACAAAGGAGCGGAAGCTTCCGAACCCGGTTCCTGGGGTCTGTCTGCAAACTACTATCATCAGGGCAGAGGAACCTATTTGGCTCATACCATCGATGGCGAGACTGGATTTGCTACCGGCTTCAAAGGCTGGTCCGTCGGCGGTGAAGTAACGGTTGCAAAGAATATGGTTGCCAGCGTAACTTATTATGACACCAAGGCGTTGAAGGGTGCGCAGGAAGAGAATGCCAAGGCCAAAGTTATCTGGTCTGAATTTAACGTAACATTCTAAGCAGTGTAGACAAATAATGCACACTGTGGTGGAACACCGGTAACATTCGCCAAACCGTAAATCGGTAAAGAAAAAAGAAATAGCAAAACAACGACGGAGTCGCTTCGGCGGCTCCGTTTTTTATATTTCAAATTCCCGATATCTTGAAACTGAAACGGTAAATCTTGCTAATGTTTGTCAAGAGTTTTTTCGAAAAATCTTGCTAATGTTTGTCAAGAGTTTTTTCGAAAAATCGGAACTTTTGAAAGCTAAAAAAAAG
>NZ_DBMCWA010000027.1:0-19123 GCF_056977735.1 Succiniclasticum sp. | reverse complement strand
CAGGCTGCGGGGCTTAGGTAGGTGTTTTGCATTGCTTGAAATGAGTTTTAAAAACTAGTGTTTTTTACTCATTGGTGTCTTGACATTTTACCGCTGGACTTGTATGATTCATTTTCAGTTTTTTTAACAGTAATGTATAATACGCTCAATTACGCCGTCAGGGAACGGCATTATTTTGTACACAAACTCATTCTTTATGATTGCCGCAATGACATCCCAGATGCAGTTCCGACAGCTCATGCCCCATCTTAGTTTCCTTGGTTTCCAGATAAAACTCATTGTACTGATTGGGTGCAATTTCAATGGGAACCCTGCCGGTGACCGTGATACCGTAACCGGAAAGGCCGGCACGTTTTGCCGGATTATTGGTGATAAGCCGCACGCTGGTGAGTCCCAGGTCCGACAAAATCTGGGCGCCCATGCCGTAATCACGAAGATCCGGGGCAAACCCCAGCCGCATGTTGGCCTCTACCGTATCCAGTCCCTGATCCTGCAACGCATACGCGCGTACCTTGTTTGCCAGTCCGATGCCCCGGCCTTCCTGCCGCATGTAGACGACCACACCGCAGCCTTCTTTTTCAATCATGCGCAGAGCGGAAGCCAGCTGGTCGCCACAGTCGCAGCGCAGGCTGCCGAAAGCATCACCGGTCAGGCATTCCGAATGGACGCGAACCATTACATCTTTCTTTCCGGCAACCTCTCCCTTGACCAGCGCGATGTGACACAGGTCATCCAGATCGTTTTCATAGGCAATGATCTTAAAAGTACCAAACTTGGAAGGAAGCTTTGCCTCCGCAACCCGGTGCACCATCTTTTCATGCTGCTTGCGGTACGCTACCAGCGATGCCACCGTAATGAAAACCAGATTGTGTTTTTTTGCGAACTCGATCAGTTGCGGCGTACGCATCATGTAACCGTCTTCATCCATAATTTCACAACAGATACCGACAGGTGTCAGGCCCGCCAGTCTGCATAGGTCTGTCGTGGTTTCCGTGTGGCCTGTACGTACCAGAACGCCGCCCTTACGGCTTCGCAGCGGGAAAACATGGCCGGGCCTGCGGAAATCCATAGCCTGGGCTCCCGGTTCCGTTACTTTTTTCATCGTATAGGCCCGCTCATAAGCCGATATGCCTGTAGTGGTATCTACATGGTCAACGGAAACGGAAAAGGCAGTTTCATGGTTATCCGTATTATGGGAAACCATGGCGCCGAACTGGAGCTTGTCCATAATTTCCCCGTCAGCCGGCATACAGATCAGTCCCCGTGCTTCTTTAGCCATAAAATTAATGGCTTCCCCGGTACAGAATTCTGCCGCCATGATCAGGTCGCCTTCGTTTTCCCGGTCCTCGTCATCGGTAACCAGCACCATTTTCCCTGCCTTGATGGCAGCGATGGCCTCTTCTATCGTATTAAATGTAAAGTCCTTCATACCCTTCTCCCATTCTGTCTCTTTATCGGAAAACTAAATCCGTCATGCACTTACCTTTTAAAAACCGTGACGCAGCAAAAACTCCTCTGTCAGTTCCGTTTCCTGCTCATGCTTCTCACCGGAAATGGCGGTACGCCCGGCACCGGAACCGTTTATTTTATATCGCAGCCCCAGCATTTTCTCCACATAGCGGGCCAGGATATCGGTTTCCAGATTCACTGCATCTCCCGCACTTTTATAACCCAACGTGGTCATCTTTGCCGTATGGGGAATCAGGGAAACGCCAAATCCGGTATCATCTGTCTCTGTCACCGTCAGACTGATGCCGTCCACGGCGATGGAACCTTTTTCCACAATATAACGCAACAGTTCCCGGGGCGCTTCTATGCGATATACCAGCGCGTTGCCTTCCGGAACAATCTGCTGAATCGTTCCCACGCCTTCCACGTGCCCCTGCACGATATGTCCGTCCAGCCCGTCGATGGGCCGCAGCGCTTTTTCCAGATTCACCCTGTCCCCCGGCTGCAGCAGGTGCAGGGTAGTCCTGCGTACGGTTTCCGGCATCACGTCCGCCGAAAATGTGTGGCCCTGCAGGTGTACTACCGTCAGACAGACTCCGTTTACCGCGATACTGTCCCCGATTTTCACACCGGGCAGTATTTTTGCGGCACGAACCGTCATGCGGCAGCTCGCGCTCCCTTCTGCCAGTCTTTCTACGGTGCCAAGTTCAGCAATAAGACCTGTAAACATGATAAACTCTTCCTTAAAATTATAGGTTACACTATCTGACTCAGATTTCCTTTTCGTTAAACAGAACCCTGCCGGTAATCAGCCAGTCGGATCCTAATGGAATCAGTTCCGGCTCTGCGACCGATGCACAGCGCGACATAACAGCGATCCCGTTTCCTCCGATAGCAGGAAGAGCCTCTTTACCACCTGCCAGCTTCGGGGCAATAAACGCATACACCCTGTCCGCAGCCCGGGCATCCAGAAACGACCCCAAAACCTCGCTTCCGCCTTCCACCAAAACGGAAGCAATTTCATGTTCATATAAGTATTGCAGTAAATACGAAACCGGAACTTTTCCTTCTGCACAGGGAAGCGTAACTACATCCACATGATCCATGCGCCGTAACAGTCTGCATTTTTCCGGATCAGCATCCGGACCGGTAACCAGCAGCGTCTCCGCATCCCCGTTCAATACCTTCGCCTGCAGAGGAATCCTGGCCTTACTGTCCAATATGATACGCACGGGGTTCTTCCCTTCCACCAGCCGGGTGGTCAGCTCCGGATCGTCATCCAGCACCGTGCCGATCCCCACTAAAATACCGTCATGTATCTTACGCAGAGAGTGGCTGTAAACATGTGCCTCCTGCCCGGTGACAAAATGGGAATCCCTGCCTGATGTAGCCAGCTTTCCATCCAGCGTTTCCGCAAATTTCAGGCTGACGAAAGGACGGTTTTGGCTAACCCACAGTAAGAAGTGTTCATTCAGGCGCCTTGCTTCTTTTTCGCAGACACCCGTAATGACCTCTACGCCAGCTTCCCGCAAACGGCGAAACCCGTTACCCGCTACCCTGGGATTCGGGTCTTCCATTGCGGCTACCACCCGTTTGATCCCTGCTTGTATCAGAGCCTCACAGCAGGGGCCGGTCCTCCCCCAGTGCGAACAGGGTTCCAGGCTGACATACGCTGTATGTCCCTGCGCATGTCCTGCAAGCATATCAGTAATGGCATTAACCTCCGCATGAGGTGTTCCGGCCTTGTGATGCCATCCTTCTCCAACTACGTTACCTTCCCGGTCGACAATTACACAACCGACCATGGGATTCGGGCTGGTGTACCCTTCTGCCCGTTTAGCGAGCGCCAACGCCTTTCTCATATAAAATTCATGGTCCGGCATACCTTCTGCCTCCAAAATAAAAACCACAGGAAATGTCATGAGGCATTCCCTATGGTCAAAATTACTGCCATATACGTCTTTTCTCATCCAGACTATACTGTCGGTTCCGGAATCACACCGGATCGTGCGTCGGCACCCATGGCGCTGTCGGCTCGCGGACTGTACCGCCGGTTGGGAATTATGCACCCGGTTCCTGCCGGCGCATTCACCCTGCCCCAAAGACTAATATCAATATATAGTTTAATACGATTTTTCCTGCCTGTCAATCATACGGGATGCCATGCTCTCCGGCACAGACCGGCAAATCCTGCCGGCACTGTTCGTTTACACATGCAGGCTTTGGATCGCAGCTTTCACATCTTTCGCACCGTATACATACGAGCCGGCCACCAGCACATTCGCCCCGGCCCCAACTGCCTGCCTTGCCGTTTCCGCATTAATACCGCCGTCTACCTGAATGTCGGTTTTCAGTCCGGCAAGATCCATCATGCGGCGTAGCCGGCTGATTTTAGGCAATACACTTGAAATAAAGTTCTGCCCCCCAAAACCGGGATTCACGGTCATCAGCAGCACCATATCTACTTCAGACAGCATCTCTTCAACCAAAGATAAAGAACTGGCCGGGTTTAAAGCCACCCCGGCTTTGATTCCTTTGGCATGGATAGACTGTATGCAACGGTGCAAATGCTTTGTGGCTTCCGCATGCACCACGATCTGGTCTGCACCGGCTGCGGCAAAATCCTCAATATAGGTTTCCGGGTGATCCACCATCAGATGGCAGTCAAAAAACAGGTTGGTAACCTTCCTGATTTTTTTGACAACCGGCGCGCCGAAGGTCAGGTTCGGCACAAAATTGCCGTCCATCACATCAATATGCACCCAGTCGGCGCCGGCTTTTTCAATTTTCCGAACCTCATCGCCAAGACAGGAAAAATCAGCTGATAAAATCGACGGAGCTACTTTGATCATCTTCGATTCCTCACTTTGTTATCTTTCAGTTCTTCCAGTATTGATAAATAAGATGCGTAACGGGACGAAGCGATTCTGCCGTCTTTCACCGCATCCTTCACACCGCAGACCGGTTCATGGGTATGACTGCAGGGAGAAAATTTGCATTCTTCCTCATACTTTCGGAATTCAGGAAAGCAGGCAGGCAATATTTCAGAAGTAACTGTATCCATAAGGACATTGCCAAAACCAGGCGTGTCAGCCAGGTATCCGCCATTAAACGGAATGAGTTCCGTAAACCTCGTGGTGTGCTTTCCTCTTCCTATTTTACTGCTGACCTCTCCTGTAGTCCTCATAACGCCAGGCTGAATGGCATTTAAAGCAGATGATTTTCCTACTCCGCTGGGTCCGCCAAAAGCTGTAATTTTCCCTGCAATACGTTTTCGCAGTGTTTCAATTCCCAAACCGGTTTTTACGGACGTTACAAAAGTCTCATACCCGATATTATTATAAACGGATGTGATGGAATCAATCTGTTCCGGCGTTGCCAGGTCCGCTTTTGTCAGAACGATCACAGCCGGAACCTTTGCCGCCTGGGCAAGTACCAGCAGTTTATCCATGATCAGGAAACTGAAATCAGGCTGTACCAGTGCCGACGTAATTACCAGCAGATCGAGATTCGCCACAGTCGGCCTTTCCAGATAATTCTTACGGGGCAGCACAGAAGTAATCATCCCTTCGTCTGTTCCGTTTTCCGGATCCAGTTCCAGTTGCACCCGGTCTCCGGTACATAAGGAAAACCTTTTTTGCTTCATGTGGCCCTTAACCTTACAGGTTATCGTCATACCATCGCTGATCACGTAATAGTACCCGCTGTAAGACCGTACCACCAATCCCGACTTTACCAACTCTTCTCCTCTACCAGTCTGTGGTCCACATAAAACCCGACGCGCTGTACATCGCTGTCAACTTTTGTACGCAAACGTACACCACCGTTATAAGAACCGGATACTTCCACTTTTTGCGTGCTGCCATTATTAGAAACGATTTGTACTGTATGCATCCCGGTTCCGGGAACTACAAACTCGGCATAGCGGGCTCCTGTCGTTTTACTAACGGTAACACTGCCATTACTCCGTCCGCTGTTACTGTTAATCTTGTCAGGCGAAACCGGGAAGGCAGTCTGTTTTTTCGCATTAGATACCAGCAGAACCACGGTAGAACCTTCCATTATGGAATCGTTCTCGCCCGGCGACATTCCGACTACCGTATCTTTATTCTTATCACTGTCCTCTTCTTTCACTTCTACCTTCAGTTTCAGATCTTCCAGCTTCTTTCTGGCCTCAGCTAACGTCAACCCTTTCAGATTAGGAAGCGATATCTGTTTTTCTTCTTTTTTGTTGATAACAATATTCACGGCGCCATTATCACCCAGTTTACTGTTTTCTTCCGGCGACTGGCTCAGAATGATACCTTCAGGTTTCGTATCTTCCCATTTGTATTCAATCTTTTCAATCCGCAGGTTTCTCTCTGACAGCAGCTTCTCAGCCTGATCCTGTTTCAACCCGACAATCTTTGGAACCGTTTCCATCTGTTCTGTCGCGGAAACAACTAACGTAATTGTCGCACCCTCTTTACGCTTGATTCCCGCTACCGGATCCATCCGTAATACCATACCGGGTTTAACGCCAGGATCCACTTTATTTTCTATTTCTACCTTGAAGCCCTGCGCTTCCAGCGCCTTTTGTGCCTCCGCTACCGTTTTTCCATTGACATCCGCAACAACAATATCCGGTTTGGAAGTACCAAAGAAATAGAGGATCCCACCTGCCGCCAGCAGGATCAACAACAATAAGGCTGCCAGCAATTTACCCAAAAAGCCGAATTTTCTTTTCTGCTTTTTGTTATTTCTTACCTCAGCTTCGGGCTCCGGTTCTTCAATCCTGTCCGTAGCAACAGCAGGATGATTTTCTTCGACTGCCGAAGCTGTAACAGCAGACAGCTTTTTGTCATATGGCATGGTTCCGGGTTCAACCAGATCCGGTTCAGCATGGCCAGACCTGTCAGCAACGGGAATAACTACCGGTTTCACATTCGTTTCCCCGGCCACCGTTGGGCCCGCAGCCTCATTTTCCTCCGGCATGCCTTTATCCGCGACAAAAGGACGGCCCGTCTCTGCCCCCTCAGATATCCGGGAATCCCCCGCATTCTTCAATTCTCCGACAATATCCGTTTCCTCAGTAAACAGCGACTGTTGTTCCGGTTCCGCCCCGGACAAGACAACCGCAGCCCCCGCAGAAGCCGCCGCTGCAACTGCCGTATCTGATTCATCCTGTACAGCTGAAACAGGCGTTACTTTCCTTGTACTCCCCGGTTCCTCATACTGTACCTGTTCATTTGTGTCATCTTCCACTTCTTCTGTAAGGAAACCTGGCAAATTCCGGATAAGCCGGGTCCGGAACCGGTCCCGTTCCGCCTCTGCTTTTGTACGCAGCGGATTTGCCCCTGCAATGGCTGCCTTAACCGGTGAATTGACTGCGATTGCCTGCAAAGGAATAGTCCGGTCCAGGAATGTGTCATTATTCTTACTGGGGTAGATCAGGTTCTTTACTTTCATCAAATCATTTTTCATATCCTCGGCAGTGGCATAACGGTCCTCCCGGTTCTTAGCCAGCGCTTTATCAATGATTTTCTGCAGTGCATCAGGCGCTTCCGGCCAGAATTCTTTTAAAGGAGGCGCCTGCTCCTCTACCTGCTTGCGGGCAACAGAAACTGCGTTGTTTCCGTCAAACGGAACCTTTCCCGTCAGCATTTCATAAAATACGATCCCCAGTGAGTAAATGTCGGACTGAGCCGTAACCGCCAGTCCCTGGGCCTGTTCCGGCGAAAAATAATGTACAGAGCCTACTACGGAAGCCGTAAAGGCCATGGTTTCATTGGAAACGATACGGGAAATGCCAAAATCAACAATCTTCGGCACCATAGCTTCCGTCAGAACAATATTCTGGGGTTTGATATCACAATGGATAATATTATGTTTATGGGCATGATCCAGTGCCGAAGCAAGCTGTGCCGTCAGAGCGACCGCCAGCGCCGGATCCATACGTCCGTTCTGTTCTTCGAACGCTTTCAGGCTGACCCCTTCCACATATTCCATCAAAATATAACTGATATCCCCTTCATCGCAGACATCATAAATTGTCACTATGGAAGGATGAATAAGCCTGGCGGCAGAACGGGCTTCCCGTTTAAACTGTTCCAGCTGTGTCTTACTGTCCAGAAATTTTTTGCGCAGCACTTTGACGGCAATTTTCCGGTCCAACAGAACATCTTTGGCCAGATATACTTCAGCCATGCCGCCAAATCCAACGGATTTTAAAATTTCATAGCGTCCGTTTAAAATCTCACCGACCATCGTGTTCCACCTCTTTCCGATCCAACTTCAATATAATAAACGAGATATTGTCTCTTCCGCCTTTTTCCAGCGAAGCACTTAGCAATGCATCTGCGGATGCTTCTGCATCTTCTTTCTGAAGAAACTCCGCGATCTCCTTATCATGCAGCATGTCTGTCAGCCCATCGCTGCAGATCAGGATAATATCATCTGTATAAATATCTACGACAAACACATCACCGTTAACATTTTTATTGACCCCGATTCCTCTGGTCAACATGTTTTTCTGGGGATGGTGGAAAGCTTCCTCCCGGGTAATTTCGCCGTGCTCCACCATTTCCGCTACCAGGGAATGGTCTCTGGTGATCTGTTTCAGATGATTCTGGCGCAACAGGTATACCCTGCTGTCCCCCACATTGAAAACATAGCCTTTACCCTTTCCGTTAAAATAAATACCGGAAAGAGTAGTCCCCATTCCTTCCAATGCGAATTCTGATTTTGCCTTCTGGTAAACCTCAACATTTATATCCCGCATAATCTGATACAGCTTGGAAACCAGGGCAAAACCGTTTTTACCGTACAGATCCTCTTTTTCCGCTTTTAACTTTTCCAAAGCCAGTTTGCTGGCAACCTCTCCGGCATTATATCCGCCCATGCCATCTGCAATCGCAAATAAATACGGGCGTTCCAGCAGCAAACTGTCTTCATTATTCATTCGGACTCTTCCCTTGTGAGTCCGGGTCGCTACTGACACAACAATCCCTCCAGTCAGTGATTAAGTGATTAGCAGGGAAACGAAATATCACAAAAAAATACAGATACTTTCAATAATGCTTCCTCTTTTCATTATCGCCGGCGACCGCAGCCCGCAGTTGTCCACATGCCGCATTAATATCCTTCCCCATCTCTTTGCGGACCGTCGCAGGAATGCGGCGCCGCTGAAGGATTGATAAGAACCGTTCAATCCGTTTCGCTCCGGGCCGGAAGAAACCTTTTTCCGGAACCGGATTAACAGGGATCAGGTTTACACTGGCCTGTTTATAACGCAGATATTCTGCCAGCAGTTCTGCATCCGCATCACTGTCATTTATATCTGCCAGTAAAATATATTCATACGTAACCTGTCTCCCGCTGTTCCTGGCATATTCTTCTGCTGCCGCGATCACATCCGGGAACGGGAACCCCTGATTGACCGGCATAAGCGCTGTACGCAGTTCGTTTTTAACCGCATGGAGTGATATCGCCAGATTCACAGGAACCCCCAGCGCTTTCATCTTTTCGATGCCGGGCAGGATACCACAGGTGGAAACCGTCATATTGCGGTAACCGATATTAGCGACATCCGGCTGATGCAAAAACTGCAAAGCGCCGAATACCGCATCAAAATTCAGCATCGGCTCACCGCTTCCCATGACCACGACACGGCTTACCCGTTCATCCAGGGAAACAAGCTGCAGATTGAAAAGATACACCTGCCCCACAATCTCGGCAACCGTCAGATTCCTCACTGCGCCGTGCAGACCGCTGGCACAGAATGCACAATGCATATCACAGCCAACCTGACTGGAAACACAGGCGCTGTATCCGTAATCATGATGCATAAGCACGGTCTCAATCAGATTCCCGTCTGGCAGCTCCAGTAAAAATTTCCGGGTCAGCCCGTCAGAAGATACCAGTTTACGGACAATATGTACTTCCGCAGGCAGAACCGAAAAAGTTTCCTGCAGTAATTGCCGTTCCGTTTTGCTTAAATTGCTCATCAAAGCAAAATCAAATACACATTTCTTATATAACCAGTCGAAAATCTGCTTCGCCCGGAATTTTTTCAGTCCCAGTTCTGCCAGCGCTGTCTGTAACTGGGGCAAAGGCATTCCAAAAATCTCAGTCTTCATAACATCTTTTTTTCTTTTTGCAGTACCGTCAGATAAAAGCCATCCACACCGTCCCGCTGCGGATACAATTGCAGCTCTTTCACAGACTGTTTCGTACGGGGATGCGGGAACCCGGTCTGTTTCCACTCCTTATGGCTCTTTAAAAAACGTTCTATCAGTTTTCCGTTTTCATTTTCTTCCATCGTGCACGTGCTGTACACCAAAACCCCGCCGGGTTTTACATAACGGCAGGCGTTTTCCAGAATTGTATATTGCAGTACCGGGAAATCCTGCAAGCCTTTTTCTGTTTTTGTCCAGCGCGCTTCCGCACGGCGCCGCAGCACGCCTAATCCGGAACAGGGCGCATCCACTAATACCCGGTCAAATGTTTCTTTCCACTCATCCCGCAAAACGGTTCCGTCCTGCAATTCCGTTTTAATAATCCCTATCTTCAGGCGCTTTGCATTTTCTTCAATTAATTTTAATTTATGCGGATATATGTCACAGGCCGTCACGCAGCCTTTATTTTCCATCAACACGGCAATATGCGTTGTCTTGCCTCCCGGCGCGCTGCACATGTCAAGCACCCGCTCTCCCGGTTGCGGCTGCAAAGCCATGGCCGGCAGCATGGAACTTTCATCCTGTACATAAAAGCTGTGAGGAAATTTTAACAGCATAACGGGCAACCCGGGAGATTTCGTCATGACAATCCCATCGGGACACCACAAAGAGACCTCCGCTTCACAGCCCGTTTCCCGGAGATCCTGTAAAAAAGCATCCCGGGTCGTCATCAGGGTATTGACCCGCAGGCACAGGTTTGCCGGTTCATTATCCCAGCAGCATAATGCCTTTGTCTCCTCATCGCCAAACCGTTTTCGCCAGCGTTCCACCAGCCAGCGGGGATGACAGAGACACAGTGAAGTATCGTTTTGGATATTCTCCCACAATAATTCTTTCTGCCGGAGCGCGCTTCGAAGCACTCCATTCACAAACTTATCCGTTCCTTTGTGGCTGAATTTTTTAGCCAGATTCACACTTTCATTACAGGCAGCAGAATCCGGGATACGGTCTGTATAAAAAATCTGGTATAACCCCAGGTGCAGAATGCAGTAAATAACCGGTTCCAGCTTCTGAAGGGGTCTGTTTACCATCTTCCCAAGCACATAATCTAACGTGCCTTTTGCTTTGACAGCGCCATTGACCAGTTCCGTGGCAAAACGCCGGTCCAGTTCCTCCAGCCTGGCCTGCCGTAAAATACGGTTCAGCGCAATAGCCGTATAGGCCCCTTCCTGCCAGATCTGCAGCAACGCCAGCAAAGCGGCTTCCCTTCCGTTTACCGGGATTTTCTTATTTATAACTGCCTTATTATCCTTTGAAAACCTTTCTTTACGCACTGACTTCCTCCGGAAGGTCTTCACTCAATAATCTGATAGCTTCTTCTACCTTATCAATACTGACCCGGGTATTAAAACAGGGACCAAAAGGACGTTCATTAAAAATCGCTATGACCGGAATGGGAAACACATCCTGAATCCCGCTGGTCAGATCCCGCTCGCAGGCCACTGCAATAATAGCTTTGGGACGCGCTTTGGCTACCATCTGCCTTGCCAGCGTACCTCCCGTTGCCACCACAAAATGCATGTGGTACTTATGGCACAACCCCAGCAACCCTCCCACGCAACATCCGCCGCACTGTTGGCAGTTTTCGATATTCCGGGTGATCTTCCGGGGACAGGTATCCAGTTGGAGGCAATGGGGCGTCAGGATCAGCAGGCGTTCCGAAGGGACCTTCACATGATGCTGCTTCACCAGCGCATTATTCACCGCCACAAAACTCTGTTCCACTTTTTCCCTGGGAATATTAAGGATACGCCCTAACCCCACTGCAAAGGGAAACAGAAAATTGATTGCCTTCCAGGACCAGAAATATAAAATTTTCGGCAGCGGCATACCCAAAATTGCCAGCACGATTGCAAGCTCCCCCGCAAACAGGAAGATTATGGCCCCAAATACCAGAAAACCAAAAGCTGCCGGTAAAAACTGACTGATGGCTTCAAAGCCCAGATAGGTTACCTTCCAGACAAAAAACAAGAGAACGGCCGTTACAATCGCACTGAACAGAACCAGCGCAAGGAACACCCTTTTCTTGGGATTAACCGCCATTTCCACTGCTGATACCATAAAACGTCTTACTCCTTATTGCAAAAAACAATCGCCGGCTTTCACACCGCGGCCATTCAAAAATACAGCTGCAGCCATACGTTTTTTTGATTCGGGCTGCACAGTCAGTATCCGAAGCTCTTCATCACGGCAAGCCACGGAAAAATCTTTCTTTGTCACAGAAACCACCGTACCGGGAAGCGCGTCCGTCCGTTTCCCCGTAACGCGGGTCTCCCAGATCTTCAGAAGTTTCCCGTCAGGCAGACAGGTAAATGCGCCTGGCACAGGGTCAAAGCCCCGCACCAGATCATGCACCTCCTGCGCAGGACAGTTCCAGTCTATTTTAGCCATTTCTTTCGTAAGCAATGTTGCAAAGGTTGCTTCGCTTTCATTTTGTATTTCCGGCTGCAATCCGGCAGCAATATCAGGAAGTGTTTTCACCAACAATGCGGCTCCTTTTTCCATCAGTTCGTCATGCAGCCGGGCAAAGTTCATTTCCGCATCAACAGGGACAGAAACCTTGCTGTACATAGCCCCGGTATCCATACCCTTTTCCATCCGCATGATCGTGACACCGGATTCTTTTTCCCCTTTGATAATAGCGTACTGAATCGGCGCAGCGCCACGGTATTTTGGCAACAGGGATGCATGCACATTAATACATCCATAAACAGGAATATCCAATATTTCCTGCGTCAGAAACTGTCCAAACGCAGCTACCACGATAAAATCGGGATGCCATTCTTTCAGTTGTTGCACAAACTCCGGATTTTTCACTTTCAGCGGCTGAAAAACCGGAAGACTGTTCCGCAGCGCAAAAGACTTTACCGGTGTTTCCACCATTTTCTGACCTCTGCCTTTCGGACGGTCCGGCTGGGTCACCACAGCCTGGATATGATACTGTCCCGCTTCCAGCAATGCTTTAAGGGAACCCACCGCAAAATCCGGCGTGCCCATGAACACCACATTCCACATCGTTCAATCCTCCGGTGCTTTCAGGGTTATCGTCACAGCCTTGTCGGTAAACAGGATGCCGTCCAGATGATCCGTTTCATGCTGCAGGCAGATAGCCAGCAGTCCATCGGTAGCGAGGAACTGTTTTTTGCCGTGAGGATCGGTATATTCACACTCTACATATTCTGCCCGTTCTACTTCCCCTTCAAAGTTGGGAACAGAGAGACATCCTTCACAGCCAATACGTGAACCCTCTTTTTTCGTAATGACAGGATTGAGCAGCTCCAACAGACCGTTGCCGTCCTGCAGGTCAATGACAACGATGCGCTGCAGGATGCCAACCTGAGGTGCTGCCAGACCGATACCATTGCCGGATTTATACAACGTATCCGCCATATCTTTTAAAATACGTTTTACTTTTTTATCTATGCGTTTAACCGGCTCGCAGACTTTTTTCAGAACCGGGTCTCCTGCTCTTTTGATTTCCAATACCGCCATGTTTCCTCCAAAATTAAAGCTCAATAAAATACATTATATTATAACACAAAAAATATAACGCGTATACCCTTTCTACACTGCCATTATCGGATCTACGTCAAAATAAATATTCTTTACCGACCTGTATTTACTGGCAGCTAAACATTCTTTCACTTGTTCCATCGCCTGGGATTTTACCACAATATTAATTCTGTACAGATCCCTGACCTTGGCTACGCCGGAAGGAAAGGGCCCCATGATTTCCGTACGTTCCCATTTTTCTGCTTCGTACCGGTCCCGTAAAAAACCGGCAATTTCGTCTCCCAGTTTCCAGGCTTTTGTCTCATCTTTATCCACGACCGTTAATTTCAAAATCTCACCATACGGCGGATACAGCAGTTCTCTTCGCAGGGTAAGCTCATGGTTCGCAAACGTTTCATAATCCTGTTTTGCCGCCAGTGTAATAATTTCATTTTCCGGATCATAGGTCTGCAGGACTACGCGTCCCGGTTTGTCGCCCCGTCCTGCCCGTCCGGCTGCCTGGGTCAGCAGGGAAAAGCCCCGTTCGGATGCGCGGAAATCCGGAAGATTCAGCGTACTGTCAGCTGCCAGTATACCAACCAGCGTAACATCCGGTATATCATGGCCTTTGGCCACCATCTGCGTCCCAAGCAACACATTCGCTTCCTTCCGGGAAAAGCGTCCGATGATTTCTTCATGGGCCATTTTCGCCGCGGTGCTGTCCTGATCCATCCGCAATACTTCTACGCCGGGCATCTGGCGGATCTCCTGTTCCGCCTTCTGGGTCCCGCTGCCGAAAAATTTGATCCGACGGCTGCCACAGTGAGGACAGGTTTCAGGAATCGGATATGTATTGCCGCAATAATGACAGCGCATGACCTGCTCGTCTGCATGATACACCAGACTGACCGCACAGTGCGGACAGGTCAGTGTTTCCCCGCAGTCCCTGCACATGACAAACGTTGAATATCCGCGGCGGTTCAGCAGCACAATAGCCTGCTGTCCTTCATGCGCTGTTGCAATCATTTCCCTGCGCAGCCTTCGGGAAATAACGGAATAATTTTTCTGCGCCAGCTCCTCCCGCATATCCACCACATCTACAACCGGCAAAAACGAACTGCCTGGCCGGCACTTCAGGTGCAAATGACCGATGCGTCCTGAAACGGCCCTGAAATATGACTCCAGAGAAGGCGTAGCGCTGCCAAGGACCAGCACGGCCCTGTTGCTCTTACAGCGGCAGCGGGCTACTTCCCGGGCATGGTAAGACGGACGTTCTTCCTGTTTATAACTGTTCTCCTGTTCCTCGTCTACAATGACAAGGCCAAGATTCTTAAACGGGGCAAAAACCGCGCTGCGCACACCAATCAATACATTTGCTTCTCCGGTCCGCATCTTATACCAGACGTCGCCCCTCTCATTCTGCGACAGCTTGCTGTGCGCCACTGCCACTTCCTGAGGAAACCAGGCCTGAAACCGCTGTACGATCTGTGCCGTCAGCGCAATTTCCGGTACCAGCACCAGTACCTGCCGGCCCTGTCGCAACGCATAATCGGCAGCCCGCAAATACACTTCTGTCTTACCGCTGCCGGTAATCCCCTGCAATAAAAACTCCTGCGGTACATTTTTTGTATAATTCTTTTCAATATTACATTTTGCAGAATTACATATTACAGAGCCTTTCACAGATTCAAGTTCTGTATGTCCGTCTTCAACCCTTTTCAATGGATTTACAGAAAAACAGTATTCTAATGAAGCCTTGATCACCGCGACAGCCTGCGCCTGTTCCTCTGTCAGCTGCAAGGTTTCTTTTCGCTCTGCATGACGGTCATAGCTGTTACGCAGCCAACGTTTCTCTGTACGCTGCGCCCATCCCTTTTCGGCCAGCGTACGCAACACTTCCCCACTGATATGCTGCAGCTCTGCCTCTTTCCGGTCCAGCGGCTCCGTTGCATGAAGCAGAACCTCCAACGCCTTCATCTGCGCTTTAGCCCGCCGGTTTCCTTCCTGCAGTGCAGCTTTCCCTTTCTCTGTAATTGAATACGCCAATACAGTCCTGGCTTTCAGCCGCTCTTCTATATCATAAGCGACCAGCCTGCCATTTTGATATACAGGCCTGCGTTTAATACTCGACTTCCCCGGTATAAACAGACGCATGGACTCCGCCAGCGAACACATATAGTATCCGGCCAGCCACTTTGCCGTCAGCAGCATCTCTTCTGAAAACCACGGACGGGTCCCCAAAACTGCTGTGACCTCTTTAATCTTATCTGACGAAAAATCCGGATTTTCCTTTTGCAGTAAAGCCACTGCCTCTCCCCTGGATAAAACACGCACTACAAAGCCTTCTACCTTTTGCGGGCCAAACGGCACAATGACACGCCAGCCTTCTCCTGCCTGGCGCATACTTTCCGGGAGAGAATATATAAACTGCCTGAACAAATTTTTAACAGGCAGATTGATTGCTACCAGTACATAATTCATACAGAACCTCATTTCCGGCGATTTGAGCCATCGGCGTAATTGATTTCAATTCCCGGCTGCACATTATACACAAACACATGAAAACGGACAGCCTTTCCCCCGTCATCTGCAGAAAGCGCTTCCATCGTTACGCCCCGGGCCAACAGTTCCCGCCCTTTAAACACAGGTGTCACCCGGTAAAAAACATGTTTGCGGGTACGCCGGATATAATCCGCCACACGGTTTTCAAAAGGAAGCATCCCCACTACATTAAAATACCTTGTCCCCGTAATCAGATTCCGTTTGTTTGCATTTTCCCCTGTCAGCTGGAATGCAAGAAGATGACAGCGGTTGTATAAATACTTTTTATCAATTTCATCATACTTACTGAAACGCCAGCCGGTAGGCTTTATCATCCCGATAGGGCCCCGCGGTTTCGAAGGAAGGAACTCCGGTCCCAATTTTCCGTAAGCCGGTCCGCAGCGTCCCGATGCATCTAACGGGGTAAAAGAATAATACGGATTTTCTTTTGATTTGAAATCTTTGGAAAACTGCGGCTCGTTCCCATTCAGTACAACAAAAGAACGCCCTTCGTACTCCGGAAGGTTTTCCAGCGTAATCAGCGGCGTACTTTGGGCTAACGCACGAAGGCTGGCAGAATCTGCAGAAATTTCCTGATCATCTGCCGGTTGGTATCCACTTCGCAGGACAGCTGCTGCTTCCTGCAAACTTTCAGAATGAATGATACGGGAACCACAATCGCAGACCCGCCTTACATCCTGCCGGTGAATGGTAAAGTACTCCAGCCCAAAAAACGCCAATACCAGCAGCAATACAACGCGAAGCAAGACCCATTGTAACTTTCTTGCAAACTGTGTACCTTTCCGTACAGTCATTGATGCTGCCTCCTGTCTAAAAAAGATGGCGGCTACAGTATAGTATTATGCTGCAGCCACCGTACAAATCCTGTTCCCGATTATTTCATCATGGAGAGAAGTCCCAGCAGGTCACTTCCGTCAAAGGAAGCCTGGTTCTGCGGACGCCTCTGCTGTGCTCCGCCTTGTGCCTGAGACATCATCTGCATGAAGCCCATAATATCCGACGCATCGATTCCGTCGCTAAGGTCGATAGCCGGTCTCTGCCGCTGTGCCGGCACCTGATTGGATGCAGCCGACAGACTGCTGAGCAATACCGGGGCCAACGCGCCCAAAGCAGAACCGACCTGATCGTTACTTAACCCGCTTTGCCGGGACAGTCCGTTCATAACGGAAGAAGAATTACCACCCAGAATGTGCTGTAAAATCTTGGCGCCGTCATCAACATCCGCTGTTTCAAACTGCTCCGCAACAGAACCCGTCTCCGTATGCTGGGTCAGCGCCTGCTGCAGAGAGGCAGCGCCTGATTTGGTTGAAGCATTTTCCGTCAGTGCTCGCAGTAATATCGGTAACGCCGCCGTAATCAAAGCGGCCATCTGGTCATTACTGCCACCGGTCCTTCTGGACATGGTATCCAGTGACGAAGAAGAAGTCATAGATTTTAATAGCGTCTCCAATAAGCTCATGATAACATCTCCTTTGCATTTGATAACTATACCTGGAATAATACCGCAAAACTGCTTATTTAATTATACCTTTAATAAGAGCTGCTGTGCAAATTTAATTTACATTGTTCACAAAAATTTTCCCTTCTTTTTTCAGTCCCGAAACAGCAGCCTCCATGGTTTGCATACCATACCGGCTGCCAGTCTGGATATAAGATTCCATCTGCTGTGTTTTCCCTTCCCGGATCAGATTGCGAAGGGCCGTCGTCATAACCATAATTTCAAATGCCGCAGTCCGTTCCCCATGCTTACCCGGCAGAAGCTGTTGGGAGACCACAGCCTGCAGACAGCCAGCCAGCTGGACCCGGATCTGCCTTTGCTGCTGTTCCGGGAACACGTCAATTATACGGTCAACCGTTTCCGCAGCACTGCGGGTATGAAGGGTGCCAAAGACAAGATGACCGGTTTCCGCTGCGGTCACCGCAATGGCAATGGTCTCCAGATCACGCAGTTCTCCCACTGCAATCACATCCGGATTTTCTCGCAGCGCAGCTCTCAGCCCTGATGCAAAATTTATCGTATCACTTCCGATCTCACGCTGATGAATCAGGCTTCTCGCTGAATGAAATTTGTATTCAACAGGGTCTTCCAACGTTAAAATATGAACTGCCCTGTTTTGGTTAATCTCGTTCAAAATCGCAGCCAGCGTCGTACTTTTACCCGATCCGGTCACTCCGGTAATCAGTACCAGGCCATTTGGGAGCTCCGAAAACTTCTGAATGGTTTCCGGCAAACCTAATTCATCACATGCGGGAATTGATTCCGGTATGATACGGATTGCGGCGTTATAACCGTCAGTGCTGCGATACAGGTTGATACGGAACCGTTGACCAAAAGAATCTGCGTATGCAAAATCACATTCACCGTTTTCCCTCAACATGTTTTTCTGCCTCGCAGGCACTATCGGTTCAAACAGCGAATAAACGTCCGAAATCATGTCCCCGAATTTGCTGAGCATTCCTGATATACGCACAACAGCAGGTCCGTTTTCGCTGATGTGCAGATCGGAGGCATTCATTTCCGCAGCCTGATGCAGCAAATCATCAATTAAATATCCCATGTCACACCCCCAGTACACGCAGCAACTCCTGTACGGTCGTAACCCCATCTTTAACTTTCTTCATGCCGTCTTCTTCTAAAGATTGCAGACCGGGGAACTCTGTTTTTGCTGCTTCCCACAACTCCTGCTCCGTGGCGTGACGGATAATTTTTTCCTTTAAAGCGGCATTCACCGGCAAAACCTCATGAACCGCCATGCGCCCCCGGTAACCGGACTGACGGCAGGCCTCGCAACCTGTAGCATGGTAAACAATAGTATTGGTGTCAGTTGTACTTTTTCCTTCCCGAATCAAATCCAGCTGCCGGAAATAGTTTCTTTCCCACACATTTTCCCCTGCGTTGCCTGCTTGTTTACAGGAAGGGCACAGCCTGCGCACCAGGCGCTGGGCTACAATCCCCCGCAGCGCAGACGCTGCCAGGAAGGGGTCGATCCCCATATCCAGCAAACGGGTAACCGCCCCTGCTGCCGTATTTGTATGCAGCGAGCTGAGCACCAGATGACCGGTCAGTGCTGCCTGTACGGAAATTTCTGCCGTTTCCCGATCGCGGATTTCCCCAATCATGATTATGTCCGGGTCCGTTCGTAGTACGATTCGTATACGAAAATTGTTTCTTTCTCGCAAAAATCATGTCAGTCTATGTCGCTCAACTCCGCTCTGTATCTGGGTTTTCAAAATTTGTAAATTTTCTGACTGTTTATTTTTTGTTCTTAAAACGCAATTGTAATATTGCGAGTTTTGACTACTCTTCTATTCAAAATACTCTTCTTTGTCGATTCGTTTTTATAACTAAAAGCGTTACTGTTCTTTACACTTTTCCCTTATCTTTCGTCAACCCGGTGTATGGT
>NZ_DBMCWA010000026.1:0-19943 GCF_056977735.1 Succiniclasticum sp. | reverse complement strand
TCGTCAATCTGACCTTGGAAATCTGCGTCTTCTAACGCTTTAATTCTGTCACTACTAGCCGCAATCGCATCTGCAGCGGCACCCACTTTCTCGTCCAGCTTTGCAGACTCACCGTCAACATAAGTTATAAGATTTCCTCCTGTTTCATCCATCGTCTGTTTAATCGTTTTACTTTCCGGGAACCCGGCGGTCAACCAAGCGAGTTCATTAGTTGCGTCTGATATCAGTTTAAGTGTTTCATTGATTGCACTGGTTTTTTCCCACACGATGCCGCCGGTTATTAATTCCTTATTGCCTTTCTCCAATTTACCCGTACCGATAGCTTCACCCCATTGCACGCTATAGCTTGCAACATTGCTGGCATCCTGCTCTGCGGCAGCACCCCACGCAACCGGGCTACTGTACCCCCCCCACGAGATAGGCACCTAACACCAGTGAACAAATAATCTGCGCGGCCAAATACTTTTTGTTGGTTGTCCGGAATTTTGCCATGTCTATACCTCCTGTCCTTTAAAAAAATAACTATGCTACATTATAATTCAGAATATAATACTTCATTTTTATTATATTATATCTTCGCAAATTGTACAAATTTTTTAGCATTATTCTAAAATTTTAGTTTTTTCTTTCAACATAATGTTTCGTTTGTGCCAGTTTTTCATTCAACGTATCCGTCCTGATTAAGGTCAATAAAAAAGCCAAAAGATATGAATTTGTCGGTTATACGATACTCCATTTTTGCCCTATCGTATATCTAAAAGCGCCAAAATATGTTTCGGTATTTTTTGATTAAAACCTCTTGACTTTTTTGATTTCTTCCAAGCATAATAGTGTAGGCACCAGTTATTTAGATTGAGTTTTTCATTTATAATTGCTGTCTCAAAAGTGTCTCACTTTTGTCTCACCCACTCCTTTTTAGGTCAAATGTCTCACTTTTGTCTCAGAATCCGTTGCATTTTTATGCAAGAAAAAACATCTATGACATTTGTTTTCATTTTTAACAATCCAGTGTTTATGCGGGTTTGATGCACTATTTTTGTGAGAAAAGCTGTATGCATAACAGCATATTTTTTGAGAAATCTCACCCTTCTAAGCCGTGGGGCGGGGGTTCGAATCCCTCCTGGATCACCAAAAAAAATCAGCTCCGGAAGCAACTTCCGGAGTTTTTTCTTTACCACCGGGGCGGAATTTTATCATACGCACCAACGATGTACATGGTGGCATTGCCCCTGGCCAGTATATCGCCTGTATCACTGAACACTTTCACTTCAGTAAATATGACATGATTGGTTTTACACGTCACATTCGCTTCCGCAAACACCGTATGTCCCACTTTCACATTATCCATAAATGATGTGGAAAGGTTCAGCGTACAGACCTTACAGCCAACAGTCCAGCAAACAATTCCGCCTGTTGTATCAATCAGAGTTGCAATGGCTCCGCCATGGATAAAGCCAAAGGGATTCGTAATTTCCTCTTTCACGGGCATGCTGGCCCGCACCCAGCCACAGTCTGCGTCCTCCAACTTCAAACCGCAATATTCAATAAATGTGCTCCCTTCAAATTTTTTCAATAGCTGCAGGCATTCTGTTTTATTCATTCCAAAGCCTCTCTTTCCCAGGTTGCATCAGCGTTTCAATAATGAAAACTGTAAAAGAAGAACTCATAACAAGAACTTGTGCAATGACTAAAAACGCAACCTTTTTTCAACATGCCCTATTATACCATAAAATACAACAGGTAACCTTACTCCACTGTCCTGTTGCGCAAAATAAAATTTTAACATCCCGCCCCTTTAACTAATTTGTGTTATAATTGTAGTAACCGATACACGGCAGGGAGGTTCTGACCATGATTACTGAAAATAAAACCGGCTTGTTTAAAAAGTTTTTTGCATTGGCTGTACTGCTTTGCATAACTGCTGTGTGCTCAGTTTCGAGCTTCAGCAGTTCAGCCGACGCTGCCCCGCAAACCGCCGAAGAGATATTGCGACACTTTGGCGTCCAGGGTCCCGTCACCTGTTCCACGTACGGGAATAATCCCAACGGGTTTATGGCCGGTGTCAACAATAAAATTTATGTTGTCGACACGAAAAACAACCGTATTGCCAGCATTGAAAACCCAAATGTTGTTTTTAAAGATATGGATCCGGGAAACAGCCGGAAGCGGGATCTTTTCATCGCACAGTTTCTGATTCAAAATGACAGTTACGATAAAGACCACCACTATGGCGAATGGCACGGCACCTATCATTTGCTTCCCATGTACATCCTTGTAGATTACGACGCCAGTGGAAACATGTATCCGGCTGAGAGAATTTTCAGCGGTGAAGGCGCCTCCCCAGGTCATTATCACAGTGATATCAGGGAAACAAAAAACAACGAGCTGGCTGCGCTCTTAATCAGCGAAATCCTGCCCTTTATCAGAAAAGGCGGATATATAGGAGAGATGACGCCGGACTGGCCGGCCCATGTGCCCGGTGCCATTACGACCAACGAAGTCGATATCCATATCGGTCCCGGCGAAAATTACAAAAGTTTGGGTGTATTTTTCAAAGACGATCAAGTCACGTTATTAAACAAAATAACGGCGGCCGATGAAGAAACATGGTACGAAGTTAAATACTACAACAAACAGTACGGCTGGATCCAGGGGTGGGTCAACGGCAGGTACATAAAAGAAGGGGAAAGACAGTACTGATAAAAAACAACCGTTAACGCGGGCCTGAAGAAACACTGAAAAACATCTTATTTCCACAAAAAAGAGAGAGGCACAAACTGTTCCTCTCTCTTTCTATTTTTCAAAAAGGTTTTATGAAGACACTGATTCAATGAGTTAGTTAATGACCGGGAACTTTTAGCAACTGACAGGGAAAAATTCTAAAGGCGCAGCAATAGCTGCGTTGGGAACATTAACGCAGTCAGTCACAAAAAGCACCTGTTAGCACGCATACAAACAAATCATCGTTTCCTTATATCTACAAATACAAAAATCTGACTGTCGGTTTGGCTCAGTCCCTCACATATACGCGGGGAATTCTGGGATGCAATACGCAGAACAACTCATAAGAAATCGTTCCTGCCGCAGCAGCAACTTCTTCCGCCGGCAGTTCCGGTCCGCCATACACGATCACGTCGTCGCCAATCGCCACGTTCGGAATGTCCGTAACGTCCAGCATAATCTGGTCCATACACACACGGCCTACAATCGGCGCCTTCTTGCCTCGCACAATCATGCAGCCTTTATTGGACAGATGACGGCTGACACCGTCTGCATACCCTACCGGAACGGTAGCGATACGACTTTCCTTGTGTGTTGTGTACGTTCTTCCGTACCCGATATCCCGCCCGGGTGGCAATGTTTTTACAAACGCGATCTGTGTTTTGAACACCATGACCGGACGGTAGTCACAGTACGGTTCCCGGATATCCGAGGGAAGCGAGCCGTATAGCGTAATCCCCATACGCACCATATCCATCTGGTACTGGGGCAACTCGGCAATACCGGCGCTGTTGCAGATATGTTTGATAGGAATCTGCAGACCGGTTGCTTCCATCACCGCAACACCTTTCCTGTATTGTGAAAACTGAAATTCCGCGTAACCTTTATCTTCTACATCCGCAGCCGAAAAATGGGAGAAAGCCCCCACCACTTCAATACCCGGTAAAGCCTTCACTTTTCCCGCAAACACAGCAGCTTCTTCTATTTTTACGCCAATCCGGTGCATCCCCGTATCCAACGCAATATGAATCCTGGCCTTTTTCCCCTGCCGTAGTCCTGCTTCATTCAGCAGGCGCAGCCGTTCCTCATCAAACACCGCATGGTCAATATCATATTTCACACAAAGGTCTGCCATGGATGGAATGGCAGGCATGGCTCCCAGCACCAGGATGGGTGTGGTAATGCCGGCCTCCCGAAGTTCCACGCCTTCCTGTATCAGCGCCACCGCAAAATAATCCACTCCGGCTCTCACGCAGGTGATTGCCACCGGAATCGCACCATGTCCATACGCGTTGGCTTTCACGACCGCACACAGCTTTGTGCCCTGTTTTAAATTTTTCCTGGCAGCCTTAATATTATGTACAATAGCATCTAAATTGACCTCCGCCCTTGTTCCCCTTTCCGGTTGCATGCGTTTTTCCTCCAGATAATGAAATTTACTGTATACATTCTTTCTGTCAACGCAGAAAAAATATTTGTGGCAATTATAGCACACATTTCTTATTTAATTAAAGAAATTTTCTTGTTTTTGGCTTTTTGAAATCTGTGATATAATGTTTTTGCACATAATTGTACAGTTATATACAGTTTTTTCGTGTTTCACCGTTTTCTTACTGCAACTAAAAGCGAATCACACGTTATTTAAAAGGTAATTAAAGGATTTCCCAACGATGGACAAAAACAACGACGGGGCAGCCATGAATAAAGCGGATAACGTTCAGCAGGAACCGACCTGTGAAAATCATCCGGACAACCGGCGCCTGAAACATATCGAAGCATCCCTGCGAACCAAATATAAACATAAAATTTTTAACAAGTTCGTTCAGGCCATCTGTGATTACGACCTGGTATGTCCCTATGATAAAATCGCTGTCTGCATTTCCGGCGGCAAGGACTCCATGCTTCTGGCAAAATTATTCCAGGAACTGAAACGGCGGAACAAAATCCCGTTTGAAGTGAAATTCCTCAGTATGGATCCCGGTTATACGGAACGCAACCGGCAGCAGATTGAAGATAACGCCAGACTGCTTAACATCCCTATTACATTCTTCAAAACAAAAATTTTTGATTCGGTGTTTCACGTGGAACAAAATCCCTGCTACCTGTGCGCCAAAATGCGCCGGGGCTTTCTGTACCGGTTCGCTCAGGAAGCAGGTTGTAACAAAATCGCGCTGGGCCATCACTTCAACGATATTATTGAAACCAATCTGATGAGCATGATTTACGGCGGAGAAGTGCGCACCATGATGCCCAAGGTGAAAAGCGCCAACTGGGCTGGTATGGAACTGATCCGTCCCATGTATTATGTGCGGGAAGCGGATATCAAAAAATGGCGGGATGAAAACCACCTGGAATTTTTGCAGTGCGCGTGCCGCTTTACCGAACGGATCGCCACAGCGGATCACAACGAACCGGCACCGTCCAAGCGGCAGGAAATCAAGCAGTTGATCGCCCGGTTATCCGCAGAAAACCCGCAGGTGCCCGATAATATTTTCCACGCCATGGAAAACGTCAACCTGTCCGTCGTCTTAAAATATAAATTGAACGGAACACTACACAACGTTTTAGATGGATATGACAAAGAACCTCAAGCGGAAAATTTCTCTGATTCAGATTTTTAGCATACAAATCGGTGTTTAACAAATCAGGAAAAGAACTGCTAAATTCCATTTTCTCTTTAATTCTTACAACAAAGGACTTACATACATGAAAAACACTGCTGTCCTCTCCGTGTTAACCGCCGGAACCCTGTGGGGGCTCATCGGAATCTTTGTCAATATTCTGGCTTCCAAAGGCTTTGAGCCTTTGCAAATTACCACGCTTCGTGTGACCACAGCCCTACTGCTTACCGCAATCATCATCTGGCGTACGGATCAGCGCCAGTTCTCTATCCGCCCCAAAGACTGGTGGATGTTCTTCGGTAACGGTGTAATCGGGCTGGTTTTCTTTAACTGGTGTTACTTTAACGCCATCGCAGGAGGAAGTCTGGCCATCGCCGCCCTGTTGCTTTACACCGCACCCGTCTTTGTCATGCTCATGTCTGTCGTCCTGTTCCACGAACAGCTGACTAAAGAAAAAGTCCTGGCCCTGGTCATCACGTTCCTTGGCTGCGGCTGCATTACCGGAGCCTTTTCCGGCAATCTGTCCGTCAGCAGGGAAACACTAGTATACGGACTGGCCAGCGGCTTCGGTTATGCGTTATACAGCATTTTCGGCAAACCTGCCACCCAAAAGTATTCCGCCCTCACCGTGAGCCTCTGGTGTTTTATCTTTGCGACCTTCTTTACCCTGCCCCTTTCCGGTCTGAGCACTAAAACCGGTCTGTTCGGCGACGCCATGGTCTGGGGTGGCATTCTGGGTATCGGCCTGGTCAGTTGTGTATTTCCCAACGTATTATACATGCGGGGCCTGCAACAATTAGAAGCCGGCCACGCCGCTATTCTGGCCACCATTGAACCAGTTGTGGCCGCTGTTGTCAGCTTTCTTTTTTTGGAGGAAACCTTTACCCTGCAAAAGCTGATCGGTATTGTTTTAATTTTAGCAGCTGTGCCGATACTGAACCGGAACGGAGAAAAGCCGTAGATTACGTATAGCAGATTAAACGCATATTACTATTTAAATAAAAAGAAATAAAGAAAGCGTGCAAGTTTTAAACAAAACATCGTGAAATCTTGCACGCTTTCTTATTATATTTTGATCGTAAATCTTGATTCTGTTTTATTATTCTATCAATACCCTTTGTACTTTTTCCCTAAGCGGTCAATTCCGTTTTCTTCCAATTGCTGCTTCACCCAGAAGAAATGGTCGTTGACCTCGTCATAAAACTGCTTGCGCCAGTTCAGATCATCCTGGATCAGGCCAATGCTGTATTCCACATTCCGGTCGCCTTCGTTGAAATCTTTGAATTCAAAAAAGTTTTCCCGGATGCGGTCGATCCAGAACCCGTACCGCTGGTCAATATTTTCGGACTGGAACCCTTTAAAACACTCGGACAGTTTATCGCGCTGCTCCAAAGTCAGCCCCGTTTCCGGCACGCCGCTGACATGCTGCAATATCGCGTAAATTTCCTCCGAAGCATCCATAAATTCGTCCCAGTTCTTACGCCCGCCGGTAAACCGTTCCCCACTCTTCCACCACAGATAAGGCATATCGGGGCAGTGTACTGCTGCCGCATGGCCCAAAGGCATCACCAGATCCAGCACTTTGCTGAGGAACGTGGAATCCAGCATTTCGTCCAGCATCTTCTCCACCATGCTGCCCTGAGTGGAAAACAGCAAATCCTTTACCTGGTTCACCGCATTGTTGATTCCGGCAAACTCCTGATGGGCCCAGGTATCCGCAAACACATGAAGGCCAACCCCCAGACGGAACACATAGTTGGAGTTGTCCAGTTTTGTATCGTACAGTCTGTATTTCAGCCGCTTGGCCATAACGCTGTGTTTCTTGCAGACCAGCTTTTCTGCTTCTGTATCCCCTTGCAGTCCAGGCAGAAAGTGGAAAGGAATCCAGATATCCTCATTGCCCTTTCCGGAAATATTGCCCCACACATTCTGGCAGGAGTACCGCACCTGAATGCCACGGGCAATATTTTTTTCTTCCTCCACATCCGAAAACGGCGTCGAATCAAAGTTGTCATCCACCAATTGGGATGCGGCCGCTATCGTACGCGCATTAAAGCTGCCGAACTCCGCCCAGCGGGAAAGAACGTACACCGTACCGAAATGATAATCCAAATCCATAATCATACCTCTTAAGCAATCCACATTGCAAATTATTACAACAAAAAACTGAAAAAAAGAATCCGGACGTCTGCCCGGCAGTCTTACCTTTTTAAGAAAACGTTGATTAAAGATTCTGTGAAGCTATTATAACACAGACATAATTTTTTGGTAATTTTTTTATAAAAATATTCACAAAAACGCCCAAATTTGATAAATTATTATAGGAACTGTTATTTGTCCGCCTGTAAGCGCACGAGTTTAACGTTCCTGTATGAAACCTGCGCGGAACATCCGGACAGCAGACAATTTGAATACATACACAGAGGGGAGTATTATAATTATGGAAAAAAAGATTCGCATCGGCATTTGCGGTTACGGTAACCTGGGACACGGCGTAGAACTGGCAGTGAACCGGGCAGAGGACATGGAACTGGTGGGCGTTTTCTCCCGCCGCGACCTTCCCGGTACGGCCAGCGGAGTTCCCGCTATCAACCTCAAGCATGTGCTGGAGTATAAAGATAAGATCGACGTGATGATCCTGTGCGGCGGTTCCGCCACGGACCTGATCGACCAGGGACCGGAACTTGCGCAGCATTTTGTGACGGTAGACAGCTTCGACACCCATCCCCGTATTCCGGAACATTTCGCTAATATGGAACGGGTAACAAAAGAAAACCATACCGCAGCCATCATTTCCGTCGGCTGGGATCCCGGCCTGTTTTCCCTGCTGCGCGTATTGGGCGACAGCGTGCTGCCGGAAGGCAAAACCTACACCTTCTGGGGTAAAGGAGTAAGCCAGGGCCACTCCGACGCCATCCGCCGCATTCCCGGCGTAAAGAACGGCAAGCAGTATACCATTCCCAAAGATGAATATCTGGAAGCCGTCCGTAGCGGCAAGGGAACCGACGCGCCCGGCAACGAGATGCATCTGCGCGAATGCTTTGTGGTTCCGGAAGAAGGTGCCGACCTGCAGGCCATTGAAACGGCCATCAAAACCATGCCTAACTACTTTGTGGGTTACGAAACCACCGTACATTTTATTTCCGAAGAAGAATTCGCGAAAAACCACAGCGGCATTCCCCATGGCGGCTTTGTGTTCCGCAACGGGAAAACCGATGATGCCACCGGTCACGTAATGGAATTTTCCCTAAAGCTGGACAGCAACCCGCAGTTCACCTCCAGCGTGCTGACCGCCTTTGCCCGGGCCATGTACCGTCTGCATTTCGAGCAGGGTAAATGCGGCGCTTTCACCGTGCTGGACATTCCCTTTGCCCTGCTTTCACCGAAAGCACCGGCGGATTTGCGGAAAACTATGCTTTGATTCGCATATTTCCCTTGAATTTTATTGAAAATAGTGTTATCTTGAACATAAGGAAACTGTTCGGTTTCATCAATATTATGCAAGGAGGCAATCCAAATGGGAAAATTCTTAGTAAAAGAGTCCAAAGCAGGTATGCGCTTCAATCTCGTAGCCAATAACGGCGAAGTTATCGCAGCTTCTCAGGTTTACAAATCTCCTTCCGGCTGCAAAAACGGCATTGCCAGCGTACAGAAAAATGCCCCGATTGCTGTAATCGAAGACCAGACCGTGGAAGGCTTCAAAGTCGAAAAACACCCGAAATTTGAAGTATATGCGGACAAGGCCGGCGAATTCCGTTTCCGTCTGAAAGCCACCAACGGCCAGATTATTGCGGTCAGCGAAGGCTACAAAGCCATGAAGAGCTGCCTGAATGGCATTGCTTCTGTAAAAAAGAATGCTGCAGATGCTAAAATCGTAAAAGAAGAAGCAAAATAAGCAATTTAAACTTCATAGAAAGACCGGTATCACGATGATACCGGTCTTTCGTTTTTTATTCTGCGCACGCTTCTTTTATAATATTCACTGCCTTCACCAGCACGTCTTCCGGCATATTCAGCGCCGGCAGCAGCCGGATTTTATCTTTGGCTGTCAGGCACAGCACACCCTTTTCAATACATTTTTTCACAATGTCCCCTGCCGGTTTCACCGGTTTCACGCCGCACATCATGCCCATACCGGTAACCTTTTCAATACCCGGCGCGCCTTCCAGGGCGCCGAACAGGATTTTCCCTTTTCGCTGTACTTCCGCCAAAAATGCATCGTCCAGCCGGTTGATAATGCTGACAGCCCCTGCGCAGGCCACTGGGTTACCCCCGAAGGTAGACCCGTGATCCCCGTGCCCCAGCACATGCTCCACTTTTTCGCCCATCAGGCAGGCGCCCAGTGGAAGACCGCCGCCGATGCCTTTGGCCGTTGTCACCACGTCCGGGTTCACGCCGAAGTTCATATATGAATACAGTTTGCCCGTGCGCCCGTTGCCGGTCTGCACTTCATCCACCATGAACACGATATCGTTTTCGTGACAAATGGCGTCCACGCCTTTGATAAATTCAGCGGTCAGCGGGTTCACGCCGCCTTCCCCCTGAATGCACTCGATCAGGATCCCGGCCACTTTGTGTTCCGACACCAGTTTCTTCACACTGTCCAAATCGTTGGCTGTGGCATGCACAAAGCCGGGCGTCAGGGGCTGGAACAGTTCGTGGTAATGGTCCTGCCCGGTCGCTGCCAGGGTGGTCAGGGTACGTCCGTGGAAACTGTTCCACAGGGTGATGATGGTGTAATAGTCCGCGCCTTTTTTCTCCGCCGCGTATTTCCGCGCCACTTTGATGGCACATTCGTTGGCTTCCCCGCCGGAATTGCTGAAGAACACTTTCTTCATGCCTGTCTTTTCGCAGATCAGCTCCGCCAGTTGCACGCAGGGCTCCGTATAATACAGGTTGGACATGTGCTGCACCTTACTCAGCTGGTCGATGACCGCCTGTTTCCAGACGTCGTCGGCGATACCGAAGCTGGTAACCCCGATGCCGGAGCCCATGTCGATATATTCTTTGCCTTCTGCGTCTTTTACAATGCTCCCTTTGCCTCCGACGATTTCCACTGGGAAACGCGCATAGGTATTCGCTACATATTTCTGGTCCAGTTCCTGTAGTTTGCTCATGTTCTCACTCCCCTGTCACCATGGTGCCTGCGCCTTCATCCGTCAGCAGTTCCATCAGGATGGAATGGGGCACACGCCCGTCCATAATAATTACATTTTTCACGCCCTGAGTGATGGCATCTTCGCAGCATTTCACTTTCGGCAGCATGCCGCCTGCAATGACACCTTCTTTCTTCAGTTGTTTTGTTTCCGCAATGGTTACGGCCGGAATCAGTGTTTTATCATCATCCTTGTCCTGCAGGATGCCCGGCACGTCTGTCATCAGGATGAAGGTTTCTGCTTTTAGTGCCCCTGCAATACAGGCCGCAGCTGTATCTCCATTGATATTGTATGCATTTCCCTGGTCGTCGCAACCCACCGTGGAAACAACGGGAATATAACCTTTTTCTAACAGGTCCAGAATGGGTTTTTCGTTGACCTCTTTCACAGCACCCACATAGCCTAGCCTGGGATCTTTGATTTTGCATTTGATCAGGTGCCCGTCCACGCCTGAAAGCCCGATAGCATTTCCGCCGTGCATCTGAAGCAGGTTGACCAGAGATTTATTTACCTTCCCGGCCAATACCATCTCTACAATATCCACGGTTTCCTTGTCTGTCACCCGCAACCCGTCCACAAATTCTGCCTGTTTCCCAAGCCGTTTCATCAGGTCATTGATTTCCGGCCCGCCACCGTGTACCAATACGATTCTAACGCCCACGTGCCACAGCAGCACAATGTCTTCCATGACCTGCTGCTTCAGAGTTTCGTTGATCATGGCGTTGCCGCCGTATTTGATAACAACAATCTTTCCGTTGTGCTTTTTGATATAGGGCAGAGCCTGCACCAGAATTTGGGCGCGCTCAGCATTGGAATAGAAGTATGGCATTTTATAACACCTCTGTTAACACATTTCTTTGCTTGTGTGGAGATTTTTGCGAAGGACAAGGAAAGGGCCGCAGGCGTAGTAGTACTACGCCAAAGGGTATTGTGTATCCATTCACAAAAAGCACCCGCAAACACTTACGAACGGTAATCGCCGTTAATCTTCACATAATCATACGTCAGGTCACAACCCCAGGCTGTGGCGCTGGCGTTGCCGCTGTTCAGATTCACTAAAATCGTGATTTCTTTTTCCAAAAGAATTTCCTTGGCTGTTTCTTCAGAGAAATCTACCCCAGCCCCGTTTTGGCACACCGGCAGGATCCCTTTGGCAGATTGGAAGGCCACGTCCACTTTATTCACGTCCAGATCCGCACCGCTGTACCCGATGGCGCAGAGTACGCGTCCCCAGTTGGCATCGGCGCCGAACATAGCGGCTTTCAGCAGGCTGCTGGTGATCACGCTCTTGGCTACCACGGCAGCCGTTTTTTCATTGGCGGCGCCGGTTACGTCACATTCCAGCAGTTTGGTAGCACCTTCCCCGTCTCCGGCGATGGAACGGCACAGCGCAATCGTTATGGTGTTCAGCGCTTGCATAAAGATATCAAAGGCAGGACCTTCTTCTGTAATCTCCGCATTGCCGGCCATGCCGTTTGCCAGAATGGCCACCATATCATTGGTAGATGTATCGCCATCCACGCTGAGCATGTTAAAAGTTTTCTGTACATCGTGGCTCAGCGCTTTCTGCAACATCGGTGCAGAAATGGCCGCGTCTGTGGTGAGGAATACCAGCATGGTCGCCATGTTGGGGTGAATCATGCCGCTTCCTTTGGCAATACCGCCCATGTGGCATGTCTTGCCGCCAATCGCAAATTCTACCGCAATCTTTTTCATTACGGTATCGGTGGTCATGATGGCTTTGGCGGCTTCGTCGCCTCCAGCCTCCGATAACGCGCCCACTAGTTTGTCCATGCCGTTGGCAATGGGAGTGATATTCAGTTTCTGTCCGATGACGCCGGTGGACGCCACGACAACATCGTCTTTGCTGATTCCCAGCTTTTCCGCAGCCAGGGCACTCATCTTTTCGGCAATTTCAATTCCGTCGCTGTTACAGGTGTTGGCATTGCCGCTGTTACAGAGAACCGCCTGGGCGATACCGTCAGCAATATGCTGTTTCGTAACAGTGAGAGGCGCGCCTTTCACCAGATTCGTCGTATAAACCGCTGCTGCGTGAGCTGGAACCTTGCTGAAAATCAGCGCCAGATCGTTCTTATTATTTTTCTTCCGGATACCGCAGTAAATACCGCTTGCGGTAAAACCTTTTGCGGCGCAGACACCGCCCTCTATCTGTTTCATCCTTTTTCCTCCAAATAATTAATCATTACGCCTTGTTCTCGTTAGTCTGCCTGTACGCCAGAAGTACTGTGACACTGACATATTCCTTTGATTTAAATTTCCAGTCCTGTCGTTTCCGGCAGCCCCAGCACAATGTTCATGTTCTGGATGGCCGCGCCGGAAGCCCCTTTCCCCAGGTTATCGAACCGGGAAACAAGAAGAATCCGGTCCTCATTGCCCGTTACAGTAATTTCCATGTCGTCCCGTCCGGAAAAGGCCGCTGCGGACAGGAAACCTTTTTCGTCGGCCGTTTCTTTAAAATGAATGAGAGGCCCTGTGTAATACTCCGCATAAACCTGTCGGACATCGGACATGCTGCCCTTCAGATCTTTTTTGAACAGGGGCACTGTGACTTCCATGCCGCTGTAAAAGTCTGCAACGATAGGACAAAACACCGGACTGTTTTCCAGTCCGCAGACCACGTTCATCTCTTTCAGATGTTTATGGATCTGTCCCAGAGCGTATTGTCTGGGAGCATTCAGCAGCGGACTTCGATGCGGGTCCTCGTATTCTGCGATCATATTTTTTCCTCCGCCGGAGTATCCGGTCAGGGAAAAACAGGTAAGCCATGTATCTTTTGCCAGCAGTCCCTTCTCCACCAGAGGCACCACTAACGCGATAAAGCCGCTGGCATGACAGCCCGGATTGGCAATACACTTCGCTTTTGCAATTTTTTCTTTGTATCCGGTCAGCTCCGGCATGCCGTAGGCCCAGCCTGTGGCCGTCCGGTGGGCCGTAGATGTGTCGATGATTACAGCACCGCTTCCTTTTGCCAGTTCCACCGCTTCTATGGCCGCCGCGTCAGGAAGGCAGAGAAAAGCCACGTCGGCTTTCTGAAATGCGGCCAGCCGAGCGCCTTCATCCTTACGAAGCGTTTCGTCCAATGTAATCAGTTCTATATCGTTACGCATGCATAATCTTTCACGAATTCGTAAGCCGGTCGTACCGGAACTTCCGTCAATAAAAACTTTTATCATGATTGACCTCGGCTCTTACATACAAAATTATAAACTTAAAATGCAGACAATATGATTAAGCATATAATAGATGAATTTACCTTTTCTGTCAAGCTATTTTTTGTATATTTATTAAATCTTTATGCATTTTAATAAATCAAAAAAACAGGCGGCCTGCCCCTTATACAGAACCGCCTGCTGATACGTTTCCGGACCGATGCCAGCGTTGGCGCGTTTTTAGTTAATCTCCGAAAACTTAAAGTATTAATTATTTCTTTTCCATAAAAAATGGCTGTGCTAACTGTTATCTGTTTTTCAGATTAATGGCTGCCTGAGCGGCTGCCAACCGGGCAATGGGCACGCGGAACGGCGAGCAAGAAACGTAGTCCAGCCCCAGCTCCTGGCAGAAAGCTACCGAAGACGGATCGCCGCCATGTTCGCCGCAGATGCCGCAATGCAGCATCGGATTGACCTTACGGCCTTTCTGTACAGCCATCCGCATCAGTTGGCCGACGCCCGTCTGATCCAGTTTGCTGAACGGATCAGACTCATAAATTTTCTGATCGTAATAGCTTTCCAGGAATTTACCGGCGTCGTCACGAGAGAAACCGAAGGTCATCTGGGTCAGATCGTTGGTACCGAAGCTGAAGAAATCGGCTTCCTTGGCCACGTCATCCGCAGTCAGCGCGGCCCTCGGGATTTCAATCATGGTGCCGACCTGGTAATTCAGGAAATAGCCCTGCTCCTTCATAACCTTTTCCGCCGTTTCTACGATGATGTTCTTTACGAACAGCAACTCCTTACGCTCGCCGGTCAGCGGAACCATGATTTCGGGAACGATATCATAATTCATCTCTTTCTTCACCGCAATGGCCGCTTCAATAACGGCGCGGGTCTGCATACGGGAAATTTCCGGATAAATAACACTGAGACGGCAACCCCGCAGACCCATCATGGGGTTAAACTCATGCATGGCTTCGCAGTGGGCTTTCACTTTTTCATACGTCAGTCCCATACTGTCAGCCAGTTCCCGCATCTCTGCTTCCGTCTTGGGCAGGAATTCATGCAGCGGCGGATCCAGGAAACGGATCGTCATGGGACGGCCCCGCAGCGCTTTATACATGCCGATAAAATCTTCACGCTGATACGGCAACAGCTCTGCTAGCGCGGCTTCCCGCTGTTCCACTGTATCCGACAGGATCATGCGGCGGAATTTGGGAATCCGTTCCGCGTCAAAGAACATGTGCTCCGTCCGGCACAGACCGATGCCTTCCGCGCCCAACCGTACCGCATTTTCTGCATCAGCCGGCGTGTCCGCGTTAGTACGCACCTTCATCTTGCGGAACTGGTCGGCCCAGCGCATGATACAACCAAAGTTTCCGCTGATTTCCGCTTCCACTGTGGGAATATCCCCTTCGTAAATCGTACCGGTGGAACCGTCCAGGGAAATATAGTCCCCTTCATGGTACACCGTACCGTTCAGTTCAAACGCTTTTTCTTCTTCTTTTACTTTCAGGTCATTGCAGCCGGATACGCAGCAGGTTCCCATACCTCTGGCTACTACTGCAGCATGGCTGGTCATGCCGCCGCGGGCCGTCAGGATGCCTTCTGCCGCATGCATGCCTTCAATATCTTCCGGCGATGTTTCCAGGCGGACCAAGATGACACGCTCGCCTCTGGCCGCCGCATTTTTGGCGTCTTCCGCCGTAAAATACACTTTTCCGGCCGCGCTGCCCGGAGAAGCCGGCAAGGCATGGCCGATTACCTTTCCTTCTTCCAACGCTTCGGCATCAAAGGTCGGATGCAATAACTGATCCAGAGATTTTGCTTCAATACGCAGCAGCGCTTCTTCCGGTGTAATCATCCCCTCCTCCACCAGATCGCAGGCAATATTGATGGCCGCTTCCGCCGTACGTTTCCCATTACGGGTCTGCAGGAAAAACAGCTTGCCTTCCTGAATGGTAAATTCCATATCCTGCATGTCGCGGTAATGACTTTCCAACTTGTGGGCCAGATTTATAAATTCACTGTAGCAGCCCGGCATATCTTCTTCCAGCTTGCTGATAGGCTGGGGAGTGCGCACGCCGGCTACCACGTCTTCGCCCTGGGCGTCAATCAGGTACTCGCCGTAAATTCCCCTGGCACCTGTCGCCGGATTCCGGGTAAAAGCCACGCCAGTGCCGGATGTATTGCCCATATTGCCAAATACCATGGTCTGGATGTTGACTGCTGTGCCCCAGTCACCGGGGATATCATTCATGCGGCGGTACACATTGGCCCGGGGGTTATCCCAGGAACGGAATACGGCCTTTACCGCTTCCATCAGCTGAGTGTCTGGATCTTGTGGAAATTCCTGACCAATGGCCTCTTTATAGAGCGCTTTAAAGCGTTTAATCAGTTTTTTCATATCGTTGACATCCAGATCAACATCGAATTTAACGCCCTTCTGTTCTTTGATTTCGTCAATAATTTTTTCAAATTTTGATTTAGGTACTTCCATTACCACATCCGAAAACATCTGGATGAATCGGCGGTAGGAATCATAGGCAAAGCGTGGATTATTAGTTTTCTGCGCAAAGCCTTTTACAGAAACATCATTCAAGCCTAAATTTAAAATAGTATCCATCATACCCGGCATGGATACCCGGGCCCCGCTGCGTACGGAAACCAGCAGCGGATCGCTGTTGTCGCCGAATTTTTTGCCATTTTCCTTTTCCAGCCAGCGTAATGACTCAAAAATCTGCTGCTGAATCTCATTGGAAATTTTACGGCCGGATTTATAGTAATCCGTGCAGGCTTCCGTAGTAATCGTGAAGCCCATGGGAATCGGCAGCCCTAAATTTGTCATCTCTGCCAGGTTAGCACCTTTGCCTCCCAGCAGTTCTTTCATCTGCGCGTTTCCTTCGTAAAAAGTGTAGACCCATTTTTTTGCTGCTTCCATTGTAATCTAACCTTCTCTCCTTTTTATTAGTTTTTAACGCCTCTTACTTACTGTTGCGGCAACATTGTGAAGATCACAGGCATCGCCTGCAACGCTGCATTATAAATTCCAATCTTCGGTCGGCAAATTCCTGAAAAAGACCTGCCGCATGCTTCAGCAGACGGCAGGCCAATTACCCAGGTTTTATTAAATTGCTTCAGCTTGTACTGCAACAAAACATAACCGAACCAGTAAACTGTCAACTACTGAGTTATTCAATAAAAATTATTTTACGATATCCTCTTCATTGAACGGATCGCCGCACTGCGGGCAGAATTTAGGCGGATTGTGGGGATCTTCCGGCTGCCAGCCACATTTATCGCACTTATACAGCGGCGCGTCTGCCGGTTTACGGGAACCACAGTTAGGACAGAACTGACCCTGGTTCACGCTGCCGCAACTGCAGGTCCACCCTGCCGGCGCTGCCGGTTGCGGTTTACCACAGTTAGCACAGAATTTTCCTGTGTTGCCTTTGGCACCACATGCGCAGTCCCAGCCGCCTGCCGGTTTCGGTTCCGGTTTCGGCTGGCCACAATTACCACAGAACTTACCCGTATTGCCAGTATGTCCGCAGGAGCAGGTCCAGCCTGCTGCTGCGGGGGCTGCCCCCGGTTGAGGAGGCTGCTGCTGCGGATACGGAGGCTGTTGTCCGTACTGGGGCGGCGGATACTGACCAGCAGGTCCATACGCATTGCCCATGGCCATGCCGCCGGCCATGTTTGCCATACCCATACCTATAAATGCACCCATCGGGCCCATTCCGCCACTTTCATTGGTCGCCGCGCCGCGGATACCGTCAGCCGTAGCGTCGGTCAGAACACCCAGACGCATTTCCGGATTGCTCATCATAGCGCCCATCTGTACTTTCTGCAACTTCGCTTCGTCTTCTTCGTTTGCTTTCACGCTGTTTACGCCGAACGATACGACCTCGATGCCGCGCAGGTCGCGCCATTTATGGGACAATACGTCATTCAGTGCATCTGCCAGTTCCATAGTGCGCATCGGCAGTTCCGTGTAATCAATACGCTGCGCAGAAATCTTGCCAAAGGCAGGCTGTAAAGCAGTCAGCAGTTCCGATTTCAACTGGCTGTCCCACTGGCTGCGCAGATACTGTTCCGGTGCATTGCCTGCAATGCTGGTATAGAACAAAATCGGATCGACAATCCGGTAACTGTATTCGCCGAAGCAGCGAATACGTACCAGCAGCGACCGTCCGGTATTTTCTTCAATAACCTTGAAGGGAATTTCCGCAGGGGTGCCGTATTTATTACCAATGATTTCTTTCGTGTTGAAGTAATACACACGCTGATCCTTACCAGTATCGCCGCCAAAGGTAAAACGCTTACCCATGCGCTGGAATACCTGGATTACGCTTTCTTTCAGATCGCCAGTAAACACGGAAGGTTCCGTCGATTTGTCATACGTATATTCGCCGGGTTCCGCGCAAAGGTCAACGACCTTGCCCTGTTCCACAATCATCATGCACTGGCCTGCGTTAACCGCGATGACCGAGCCGTTGGAGATAATGTTGTCTTCCCCGCTGGTGTTGGAGCTGCGGCCCTGGCTGCTGGTCCGTTTCTGGCCCTTGCACATCAAAACATCAGGGGTCATGCTGTCGCAATAAAAGTACTCTTTCCACTGGTCGGCCAATACGCCGCCAATAGCGCCCATGCCTGCTTTAATTAAGCCCATGTGTGTTACCCTCCTTAATTAACATTTTTCAATATTACTGAATAATTATTCTGTACAAACGTAATATAGTAATACAACAAAATTGACAGTTCGATTCTATCTTTATTGTACCATAAAAAACTTTACTTACATAGCAAAAAAATTATAAGAAAAAAATGTGTTTAAATAATGTTTTTAATTACTGTTCTCATTTTTTAGGAGTCAGTGCATACACACGGGCCGGCAAACCGGTAGCGCCTTCTATACGCGGCCAGGAAGCAAACAGGACAGCGCCCGTCGGCGCTACTTTATCCAGGTTGCAAAGCACTTCAATCTGGAGTTTCCCGGAAGACAGAACATACCGCTCACAGGCCAGGTCTCCGGCTTCCACGGCCAGATAGCTTGCGTCCGTATCCAGTGTCTCATGGCCGTTGGCCGCTGCCTTGCGTACTTCAAAAATATATTTCAGGGCATCCAGCGACCAACCCGGACAATGTTCGTTTCCATCGGGCCCTACGTTTGCCAGTTTATCCATGTCCGGCCAGCGTTTATACCAGTCTGTCCGCAGGGCTACAAATGCGCCTTCCGGAACAGGACCGTGTTTTGCTTCATACGCTTTGATATCTTCTACCGTAACAGCATAATCCACATTTTCTTTAACTTTTTCGCTGATATCAATTACCACCAGGGGGAACACAAAATCCTTTACACCGTATTGTTCGGATAAAGGCGCGTCTTTTACAAAATGCCCCGGGAAATCTACATGGGTACCGAACTGACCAGGGAACTTAAAGGTGTGGATCAGGCATTCCAACATGGGGTTCCCCCAGTCAAACACCACTTTGCTCAGTTCCACGGAGCCTTCCGGTATGCCACTCCAGAACGGACTGTCATTGTTTAGGGAATGGGATAGTTCCACCCACTCGAACTGATTGGATTTTAATTCTTTTAACACAGACCACAACTTATTACCCATCACATTATACCTCCTTGATGACAGACAGATCATGGTTATTTGATTTTATTTAAGAGTTCTGCCAGTTCATAAGCAGAAGGATCGCCGGAAGAACATTTTATAATAGGTTGGGCGCCTAACATAACAGTAGTGCCGGAAACATATGCGTTCTCTTTTGCATGACCGTTCTGATAAGCAGCCGCCAGATTACCCAATACAAAATAGGACCGTTCTGCACCGCTCATACCGTCAGCGGCTGCAGGGGCAACAAAAGCTTTTCCGTTTACCTTAACGGTACCTTTTTCTGCGGTTGCATGTTTACCGCTCATGGCATTCAGCTTCTTTACATAATTATCGATGCGTTGTTGGTGGCTCGGATGATCAGACGGTGAGAAAATATCGCCCACAAAGTTCTTCTTATTCTTGCCATACGCTTCCGTTACCCGCTGCCAGATTGCAGCGGCAGCGCCCGGATTGTATCCGGCAGCCGTAATATAATCGAAGGCCAGGTTATCCGCTTCCCATTCTCCGGGTTTCGTGATATGAACGTTATTGATCTGCCCGGAAAGTACATTTAAAACCAGATTATTCAGCACCCCGGCACCGGTCGAATTTGCAATCGCCGTGAGCCCGATCGCTGAAATCAGCCGTTTCCTGGCAGCTTTG
>NZ_DBMCWA010000025.1:0-23347 GCF_056977735.1 Succiniclasticum sp. | reverse complement strand
TAAAGGGCCTGCAATAGCAGGTCTGGTTAAGGTCGCCTTTTTTTTAGCTTTCAAAAGTTCCGATTTTTCGAAAAAACTCTTGACAAACATTAGCAAGATTTGTCGAGATGTTTGGGGATCCATTAAATCCTAGTAAAGCAAATTGCTATTTCACGAACTGTGTTGAGTTTAATCCTAAAAAATCAGAAATAAATATTTTAAATAATTTAACAGTATCTTTTGTCCCGATGGAATGTGTAGGTGTTGATGGAAGTTTTTGTATAAAAGAAAACGGGGACATTAGTAATTATTACAAGGGATATACTTACTTTAGAAATGGGGATGTGCTTCTTGCTAAAATAACCCCTTGTTTTGAAAATGGTAAGGTTGCAATTGCTCAAGGGTGTACAAATGATATAGGTTTTGGCACAACAGAGTTCCATGTATCACGTCCTATTTCAGGATTAAGTAATTCTTGCTGGATAAAGTATTTACTAAAAAATGATAGAGTTCATGACTTGGCAACTGTTAATATGACAGGTTCTGCTGGTCAAAAACGTATTCAGAAAGCGTTTTTTGATAGGCTAAAGATTTATGTTCCGCCAATAGAGCGGCAAAATGAGTTTGCTTCTTTTGTTCAGCAAATCGACAAATCAAAATTGACAATTATAAATCCTAAAATGTTGTGTTAATTGTAAGGGGGGATACTGTTATGAGTGATGTTTCTGGTATTGAGATTTCAGATGTTTTAGGCTTATCGGAACCATTTCAAAAAGATATTGTAAAAGATAATATTGGGAAAGTTAACATCTCAATTCATCAGGTTAATGACATAAATAACAATAGCATTAATTATGAAGATACCCCTTTATTTGAAATTGATGACAAGAATTGTTAACAAGTTTTTTCAAAGGTGAAATATCATGGCAACCAATTTCGATTATTTACAAAAAGAACCGCAGTTTAAGACTTTTGTTGACGTAGCCATTTCAGCAGAACGCATTCTTTTATTGGATGCGGAAGCATGCATTATCAACTGCCGGCGAGCGATGGAGTTTGCTGTTAAATGGATGTATTCTGTAGATACGGAATTGGAGATGCCTTATCAGGATAACCTGCAGTCGTTAATGAATGCGGAAGATTACCGACAAATTGTTGGTAATGATTTGTGGAGACGCATGGATTATATCCGCCGGTGCGGAAATATTGTAGCTCATGGCGGAAAGAAACTGGGCAAGGACGAAGCAATGCTTTGTCTGGAAAATCTTTTTGTGTTTTTTGATTTTATCGGTTACTGTTATTCGGATCATTATGAAGAGCGCTCGTTTGATAAGCAGTTAATGCTTGACCGACAGGAAAAGACAAAGTACTTGCAAGGCGAATATGACAGGGCAAAAGAAGAACTGGAGCTTCATCAGCAGGAACTAATTCAGAAAGAGGTGGACTTAAAGAAGCTGATGGCAGAAAACGCTTCGCTGAAAGAAGCCCTGTCTGCTAAGAGGCTGGAGCAGCAGCAAACCTATGTTCCCAAACCGCTGGAGCTGTCGGAATATCAGACCCGCAAGCTATATATTGATACGATGCTGATGGATGCAGGCTGGACGAAAGGTAAGGACTGGCTGAATGAAGTGGAGCTTCCGGGCATGCCCAACAAATCAGAGGTGGGATTTGCGGATTATGTTTTGTATGATGATTCACACCGTCCGCTGGCTGTAATAGAAGCGAAACGGACTTGCGTGGATGTGGCTAAAGGGCGGCAACAGGCAAAATTATATGCTGATTTACTGGAACAGAAATATCATCGCAGGCCGGTAGTATTCTTAACGAACGGTTTTGAAACGCGGATTATTGACGGACAGTATCCGGAACGAAAGTGCGCGTTTATCTATTCCAAACGCGATTTGGAAAAATGGTTCAACCTGTTGACCATGCGCACGAGTTTGCGACATATTGCTGTGGATGAAAAGATTGCGGGCCGTTATTACCAGAGCGCGGCGATTCGCGCAACGTGTGACAGCTTTGATCAGAAAAACCGGCGTAAAGCATTGCTGGTTATGGCGACAGGCTCCGGAAAAACAAGAACGGTTATTGCGTTATGCGATGTTTTGTTAAAAGCCGGATGGGTAAAGAACATTTTATTCCTTGCGGACCGGAATTCCCTTGTGATCCAGGCAAAACGAAATTTTGTAAATTTGCTTCCCAATTTATCCTGTACAAATCTGGTTACTGACAAAGATAATTATTCTGCCCATTGCGTGTTTTCCACGTACCAGACCATGATCAACTGTATTGATACAGTGAATGATGAAAAGGGAAAACTGTTTACCTGTGGGCATTTCGATCTTGTGATCTGTGATGAAGCACACCGGTCGATTTATAATAAATATAAAGATATTTTTACGTATTTTGACGCGCCCCTTGTTGGTCTGACGGCGACGCCGAAAGATGAAATCGACAAGAATACCTATGAGATTTTTGAATTGGAAAACGGCGTGCCGACCTACGGTTACGATTTGGCGCAAGCAGTTAAGGATGGTTATCTTGTTGATTACGTTTCGGTAGAAACAAGGCTGAAGTTTATTGAGCAGGGAATCGTATATGATGAACTCTCCGAAGAGGATAAAGAAGCTTATGAAAAAACCTTTATAACAGAATCGGGAGAAATACCGGAGGCCATCAACGCATCCGCTCTGAATACATGGATTTTTAATGAAGACACCATTCGCCAGGTATTGGATACGGTGATGGCGAATGGCATTAAAATTGACTACGGGCAGAAACTTGGTAAGACGATTATTTTTGCGAAAAGTCACGAGCATGCGGAAAGAATATTAAAAATTTTTAACAAAGAATATCCGCATCTTCCGAACTTTGCGAAGGTAATTGACAATTACATGACCTATGCCCAAAGCGCGATCGATGAGTTTTCGGATCCGAAAAAGACGCCACAAATAGCCGTATCTGTGGATATGCTGGATACAGGAATTGATGTGCCGGAAATTTTGAATCTGGTATTTTTCAAAAAGGTGATGAGCAAGGCAAAGTTCTGGCAGATGATCGGCAGAGGGACGAGGCTTTGCCCGGGGCTTCTGGATGGCGCGGATAAAACGAAATTTTATATTTTCGATTTTTGCGGTAACTTTGAATTTTTCCGCCTGAACAAAGGCAAGGCAACTGCCAATATGATTGCGTTGCAGAGCGCTATCTTTAATTTAAAGTTTGAGATTGCTTATAAGCTGCAGGATATCCAGTATCAGACAGAGGAACTAATCGCGTTTAGAAAGACTCTTGTCCGGCAGATGCGGGATAAAGTGAAGGAGCTGCCCCGGGACAATTTTGCGGTGCGGCAGCATTTGAAGTATGTGGATCTGTATTCTGCGGAAGAAACATACCAGGCGTTGACGTATGAAGGTAACCTGATTGTACGGGAAGAGTTGTCCCCGTACATTTTGCCGGATGAAGACGAGGTCAACGCCCTGCGGTTTGACGCGCTTATGTATGGCATCGAACTTGCTTATCTGTTGGGCAAAAAATATGCAAAAGCCCGTAACGATTTGATAAAACGTGTTGCGAGCGTGGCCGGCGTAGCAAATATTCCGGAGATTCAGGCGCAAACGGATTTGATCAACCAAATTTTGCACACAGATTTTGTTGAGAATGCGGGAATCAATGAATTTGAAATGATTCGGAAGCGGTTGCGCAGCTTGATGAAATATATTCCGCCTCAGGAACGCCCGAAATATACAACCAATTTTGAAGATGATATCCTTTCCGTAGAGTGGAAAGATTCTGAACTGGAGAATGACGAACTAAAGAATTACAAAGCGAAGGCGGAGTATTATATCCGGCAGCATCAGGATCATCTGGTCATTGCAAAACTGAAACGGAATAAACCGTTAAATGGAAATGATGTGGCAGCGCTGGAAGAAATTCTCTGGAAAGAAGTCGGGACCAGGCAGGAATATGAAAACGAATATGGAAAAAAACCGTTAGGAGAATTTGTCCGGGAAATTGTGGGCCTGGATATGAACGCTGCGAAAGAAGCCTTTGCTGAATTCCTGACGAATAACCAGCTTGACAGCAGACAGATTTATTTTGTCAATCAGATTGTTGAATACATTGTCCACAACGGCATGATGAAAGATTTATCAGTTTTGCAGGAAACTCCTTTTACGGACAGGGGAAGTATTACAGAAGTCTTTACGGATTTAAATGTGTGGTTTGAAATAAAGAAGGTGATTGATACCATTAATGCGAATGCGGCGGCATGATTTTTATAGAAGTTGAGTTTAAAATGCCATTATGACACATTATTGTCGAAAGTTTGATATAGTATTTGAAAAGTAAGAATAAAACAGAGGTGCCGTTATTGCGCGAAAAGGAGGTTATCACATGAATAAGATGAAAACGGCAGCAACTGCACTTGCAGCAGTTTTTGCGTTTGCTGTCGCGCCGGTTTTTGAAACAGGCCTTGCAGATACAAGCGGCCTTGCGGGGACAAATGGGGTAACCGGTATAAGCTGGTCGCGTCCCGCTTTTGCCGAAGGTAACGGGGTGGATTTCCAGCTGGGTATGCACTACATTCCACTGGTTACCCGTACGGAACATGTTGTGGACAGCGATGAAAAGGGCGAACTGCTCCGGGCCCGCTGGACGGGGATCCGGGTAACCGGCCCTGTGCCCTTTGAACCGAACATCAATAAAGCCTTAGATGCTTACACGGCAAAGGAAGGCAAAAAATTTGCCGCATCGCGGAAGAAAATGCTGTCCGATGCCAAACTGGATCACAGCGAACGGGCGAAATACGGTGCGAACTTGTTCCCTGCCTTTGAGAATAATAGCGATGTATATGTGCGCAGGGCCGATTCCCTGGTGGTGAGTCTTCTGGAATTCGGCTCCAGTTATATGGGGGGCGCCCATGGCATGTACGGCGTAACCGGAAAGAACTTTGACACCTATACGGGTCAGGAGATGCAGCTGACGGATGTGTTCACCAGCCAGACTGCCATGACCTCTGCCATTAAACAGCAGCTTATGTTTGATTATCCCAATGCGTCATTCCAGGGAAACGACGGCGCCAGCATGCGGGAGATGGTGGACCAGCTGGCGAAAGAGGGAAACCTGTTCTGGACCATGGATCCACGGGGTGTAACGTTCTATTTTAATCCGTACATCCTCGGTTCCTATGCGGAAGGGATTTTTACGACTACGCTGCTGTATTCCGAACGGCCGGAGATTTTTAAACACGACCAGTACACCAACGCTATTACAAGGCGGGGGCCCCATTCCTATTGCATGGAAATTCCCTCATACCTGTCCGTACGTTTAAGCGACAGCCCTCGCGGTGACAGGCTGTCTGTGATGAACGACCCGGATGAATTGCTGATTGATTACTGCGGCGAACAGCTGAAAGATAAATTTAACGCCCGGAAGGTTCGCGCCACCTTTGTCAGCAACCAGTATGATGAAGGGGAACGGCGTTTCCTGTATGTAGATTATGAAAAAGAGAACGGCCAGCACGGCCTGCGGGTGTACGCCCTGGGCAACGAGCCGGTCTTTGTAGGCGAATATGCCATGACGCGTTTTATCTCGGATATGGTAGGAAACAATGGCGAGGATTGGTATGTGATGTCCAATCCCCAGGTCTTTTACATGACGGCCATGCCGGGCAGCGGGTACGCCCCTTGGACACGGCTGACCTGCCGGGTAGGGGAAAACGGCGCGCCCCAGGTGTATGAAGTGGAAGGCGGGAAAGGGTAAAAGGACAATGAATAGGGGATAACCCAAACAGATAATGCACCGAATGCAATCAAAACGGTTGCGTTCGGCGCTTACTTTTTTCAGTCTTACATATACAAAGCAGCGCTACTATGGTATGATAAATTTGTAAGAGACAGGCAGTATTTAAGCAGCGTTTTTTAATGAATTTCCAGAATTACAATTCACATATTTTTTTGTAAAACGCGGAAGCGTTTCGGGATTTTTGCGGAGGTGGCGCGGCGATGAAAGAGAACGGTCGCGAACAAAATTTTGCTAAGATTTTGTTGCAAAAATATATATCCGCTTTGCTTGCGGTGTTTGTATTTGTGATGGGGATGCTGGCGGAAAGCAGTAATACGTTTGCCGCGCCGGTTACCGATACTGTTCAGTTGGCAAGCCTGGCAGGGGAGTTATCAAAAGGGATTGCAACTTCTATAACTGCCAGAAAAATAGAATCATATAAACGTTTAATTACTTTCAACGATGGTATTACGATGGAAGGCTCTGCTCCGCTGAAGCCGGGAAAGTTAGTTAAAAATGAATATGGGTTGGTCACATCCCAAAGCATTTCCGGGGAAGTTGCCAAAGGCAAGACAATGAAGCTGCACTATTTGTTCAAACCGATTGATTTGGGCGAATTAAGTAAGCAAAGAAAGAAAATAGAAGAAGAATTGGGAGGAAAACCCGGCAAAGCAGTAAGCCCGGGAAGCGATCAGTTTACAAAACGTAACTCTGCCATTTCCATGCAGCTGAGCGCGAAGAACGGGGATAAAATCATTAAAGAAATCAAAAAGAGCTTTAAAAACCAGGAAGACTGTGTTCTTGAATATCAGGTACCGGAAAACGCAACGTCCGTTAACGTAAAAATCAATGTAACAGATGTTGTTCAGAAAGATAAAGTTTCACAGAATAAAAATGGCTGGCTGGGACTCAGCCAGAATAAAAAACAGATTTCCGTAGCCTTAAAACCTGTCAAAAAACTCGCTGCGCCGGTTGCGTCGACTGACAAATCAGGTTCCGACGGCGATTCCGGCGGCATCGGGATCGTTGAAATCGGCGGCGGCCTGGTACTTGTTGCAATTGGCGGCTATATCGGGATGCAGTTTATCGGCGGGGGAGCCGGCGGCGCAACTGCAGGAGAAGCAGGAACAGGAACGGCTTTGGGCTTACCCCCGGCTGAGCCGGATGTGCCAGCGGAACCTCCCGTTCCTCCGCAGCCGAAGGAGTATCTGTACACTGATCCCGCAGGATTCCAGACTTTGTATGTGCAGGATCCGGAGACGGGGCAGTGGACAAACTACGAGACCGGCAATCCCGTGGACATGGACAGCCTGCAGGAATACGACAAACAGCGCATGAAGGATATGGAGTGGAGCCATAACGAAACGCAGAACCTTGCGGACCGGAAGTCGGCTTTCGATAACGATTTGAAGCAGGATTACCGGAACATGCTGGAGGAAGAAGCCCGGATCCAGCAACAGACCAAAAAAGATATGGCAGCCATCAAGAGTGGAACCTACGGGATGACCGACGCGGAACGGCAGGCCTATCTGGAAGAGAGGCAGGCGAAACTGATAGCGGACAAGGAAGCGGCGGACCAAAAGGCCAAGGTGCTGGACGTTGCGACCAAAACATTCGAAGTGATAGAAAAAGGCGCGGATATGACAATCAGCGTCATGTCTGCAGTAACCCCGGGCGGAAAACTGATTGCCAATATATATACAGGTGTGAAGAACGTCACGGTTGGCGGGATGCAGGCGGCGGTAGATGGCAAGAGTATCGCAGCCGGTATTGCGAAAGGCGCGGTTAAGGGCACCACGGATATCCTGCAAAGCTTTACAGACAACATTCCGGCGGCACAATGGGGCGCAAAACTGGCAGCCTATGCGACTACGGAATCACTGAAAGAAGGAATCGTTGCCTACATTGACGGAGAGAATATGGTTAAGGCAACGTTTAAAGGTCTGGTTATGGGAGGTTCTAAGTTTGGCATCGACCAGCTGGGCGGTATAATCAGTGACAAGGTTGCCATGAAATACGATTTCCCTGCTAAAGACAAGATCATGAAAGAAAAGTATATTAAAATCAGAGATGATTGGAGTAAGACCCTGAGTCCGAAGAGCATCAAGGCGTTGCGGGAGTTGAATTTCCAGAGGCTTTTCGAAAAAGAACAAAAACGTGTGCTTCAGCAGGCTATCGGGCAGACCTTCGCCAACGAAGCGAATGCCCGGGCATATGAAATGGGTGTGGAAGGCAAGAGCTTTACGGAATCCGCATTTGGGGATAAGTGGTGAAGTGTCTTAAAGAAACGCAGAAGTAACGTCTTTGCGTGATTATTTTCAGGTAACGTTAAATGGATAACGCTTTGTTTTGTCAAACGGTTTTTGTCTGACGGGAAGGAGCTTTAAACATGATACTGGCAGAAAGCTTTGAAGGCGCGGTGGAAGTAGCGGAACAGCACTGCAGGGAATGGTTATTGGCAGGCAATGGCGAGGTGTTCCGCGAAGAGGACCTGCATGAGGTGGCGAAGGAGTTCGATACGAAGACGCCGTTGGCGGAGGATGAATTCCTGGTTGTAACGGATGACGGTTCCATCGGGATCCTGTTCCCCCAGATGAAGGAACCGGAGATGTTTTTTGTCTCGCCGGAATGGGCGGTGGTAAATATATTGAAGGAAGATCCGCGTAAATACATGATAGCGGGTGACGGTGGGGCAGCGGCAGCCGTCGGCGCCGGCGCAGAGACGGCAAATGCAGCGAAGGTTGGCAATGTAATTAATGGCGCAAGCTATAACGGAACGGAAGCTTCTGCCGCTTTCTGTAAAAACTGTGGCGCGCCGTTGGAACCGGGCAGCCTTTTCTGCGGAGAATGCGGGGCTAAAAACGCGCCGGAGTTTTGCAGTAACTGCGGCGCGAAGCTGAACCCCGGCAGTAAGTTCTGCGCTAATTGCGGGGCGAAGGTGTGAGGGAAAAGATCGAAGTTGACTGTGTGAAGGGGTAAATGGACGGAGTGATTATGAGAAAAATAAATGTCTGGACAGAGTGCGTTTTTATCCTGGCTTTAGTCCTGTTGTGCTTTTTAACTTCGTTTGTTCCGGCTGCGCAGGCCACGCCCCCGGCGCCGGTGGACATTGAGACGTTTTCTGTGGGCGACGCCGTCACTGCCCAGATCGTTGTGTATGATGCAAAGTCGCAACATATCACTTACGAGGAAGACCCCAAAGAGGCCCGTATTTTTTATAAACGGCAGGGCACGGCAGATCCGGGCAAGACGCTGCGGATGGTCCTGACGGCGAAGCAGTCGCTTCCCGGCACAGTACAGGAAGCGGAGATCACCATGCAGCCTTACGGGGAGATGAACCGGTACGCGGGGAAAAAGCTGGAGCGTTTCCACCGTAAGGTGAAAGGAACCGAGGGCAAAAAACTGGACGTGAGTATTAAGTACAACGTGCCGGATAAAACGCGCCTGCTGATCGCCACCTTGCAGCTGAAAGATTACTACAAAAAAGGAAATCAGGTGCTGCCGCGGTACACCACGGTAGAATATGAATTCCGGATGATTGGCTTCGCCGAAGCCAGCGCCAATCCGTTGCGTAATAAAAAGGTAACAACGGTGCGGGATAAAACGGGGAAGCGGATGATCATTGAGGACAAAGGAACCGATATCGCCTTTGCGGCGATCGGTATCGGTATCTCTGTTATAGCGGCGTTGGGCTATTGGTTCCTGCACAGGCGTAAGAATAAGTGAAATTGATGGCGCAAACCAACCAATGCGGCGGTGAACTAACAAAAAGTGAAGTTGACCGCCGTTTTGTCTTGCCCAACAGCCGTAAGTGAAGCGGCTGTTTTGAAAGCGCTGTTATAATTCTCACTGAAAAGGCAAAAAGTACCGTTCGCCGAAAAATATAACACATTTTGTATTGACTGGTTCTCAAAACGTTGTTATAATTTTCGTAGACGAGATAAAAAGTGCCGTTCGCCGAAAAATATAAAAGGAGACGCTTCGCAACATGCTTATTGGAAGAGAGAACGAAATCAAAAAACTGAATGAATTGTATAACAGCGATTCTGCCGAATTGATTGCTGTCTACGGAAGAAGGCGGGTAGGCAAAACCTTCCTGATTGATGAAGTGTTTGCAGGTAAGTTTGCGTTTCGTCACGCAGGGTTGTCGCCCATCGATGACAGATATGCCGGCGCCTCAAAAAGAAAGAGCCGGCAGAAAGACCAGCTTACGCATTTTCATAGATCGTTAGTCCTCAGCGGAATGGCTGGCGCCAAAGTACCTGCAACGTGGCTGGAAGCATTCTATATGCTGGAAGATTTTCTTTCCAAAAGAGACGATGGCCAAAGCCCGCTTCTGATTTTCTTTGACGAGATACAGTGGCTCGACACGCCCCGGTCCGGATTTATGACGGGCTTTGAAGCGCTCTGGAACGGCTGGGCCTGCCACAGGCACAATGTAAAGGTCATCGTTTGCGGCAGTTCCACTTCATGGATCCTTGACAAACTTGTAAATAATCATGGCGGGTTGTACGGAAGAGTAACGTACCAGATACAGCTCAAGCCGTTTACATTGTATGAATGCGAACAGTTCTTCCGCGCGAAAGGCGCGGTTATGTCCCGGTACGATATCGTCCAGTCCTATATGATGGTTGGGGGAATTCCGTACTATCTGAAATTTTTCAGTAAGGAATACAGTCTTGCGCAAAATATCGACGCCATGTTCTTTGCGGAAAACGCGCCGCTTAAAGACGAGTTTGACCGGATGTTCGCTTCGCTGTTTGTGAATCCGGAAGTTATGAAATCTATTATCGCGGCGTTAAGCTCAAAGAGCATGGGGCTTACCCGGAAGGAACTCGTTCAGAAGACCGGCATTGCGGAAAGCGGTGAATTGTCGAAATTTCTGCAGGCGCTCGTTTCCGGCGCTTTTATTATGAAATACTGTTCATTCGGAAGCAGTAAAAGGGAAGAACTTTATAAACTTTCCGACCCGTTTTGTATTTTCTATTTGCGGTTTGTTAAAGACAATGCAGGAAAACGCAATGTCAACTGGGTGAATATTGCAGACAGCCAGCCTGTCATAACCTGGAGCGGATATGCTTTTGAAAATGTGTGTTTCCATCATATCAGCCAGATCAAATCAGCGTTGGGGATCAGCGGGGTTTCTACCAGCGAATCGTTATGGTCAAAGCGGGGCGGGGCGGATACCGCCGGTACGCAGATCGACCTTATCATTGACAGGAAAGACCGCGTGGTCAATATGTGCGAGATCAAGTTCTATAATGATGAGTTTGCAGTAAGCAAGGAGTATCACCTTACGCTGACGCGAAGGCGGAACCTGCTGCTTGAGATAATCCCAAAAAGATCGACCGTGCACAATACCCTGATTACAACATACGGACTGAAGCACAATGAGTACTACGGCGATTTCATCCGGACGGTTACGATGGAGGATTTGTTTGGCCGGTGAATTGAAAAGCTAAAACAAAACGGCGGTGAATAGCAAAAAGGTATTTCCTTTGCAATTTTATAGCACACTAGGGCAGCTTGTCAGATTTGGCAGGCTGCTTTTTTTGTTTGAAAAAAACACATATTCCAATTATAATATAGTTATAAAGCAGATATTTGGAACTCAAAAAGTAATTAAAGATGTAACATCACATGTATGAATACGGAGGAAATAACAATGCAGTATTTGGAAACGGTTTTGACAGAACACCCCCGGATCGACGAGCTGCAGCATGTGGAACGCTGCGCTTTTGTGCAGGTGTGCGGCGCAAACCGGCTCGTGCCCCAGTACACGTATGTATCCGGCGGCAAACTGTATATTGCGGAAAAGATGAAAGGCCAGTGGCAGCTGCGGGAGGAAACGGACGTGGCGGCTACGGCGGAAGAATTGCAGCTGCTGGTTGGCAATTCGCCCTTCAGCAACGCAAGCTTCAACCTGTTGCTGACGAAGCCGGAGGCCCTGGCGCTGTTTGCGTTGATGGATCAATGCCGCTGTCAGTGCCTTGGCGAGCTTCTGGGCGCAACGCAGTTCAACGTTGCGGCAACGCCGGAAGAGGTCGCGGCTAAAGCGGCGCAGCCCTTGCCCGGGAGCTTGTGTAATCTTTTTGTCATGTATGCAGAAATCACCAACGCGGATGTTGCGGCGGAAGGCCTGGCGGGTCTGACGGAGAAATCGCTCTGCGAAATGGAAAACGGCCGGTATGTCCTGCGCGGTGATTTTGTCGCGCTGGCCCGGGGTCTTGTGGCGGTCCACAATTCCGCGTTGCTGCAGTTGTGGGACGGTTCCGGCAGCAGCGTAAGGAGCATGGCGGGCTATGTTCTGCAGGGCGGCTTGCACGATATTCTTATGATTACGCTGTACGGCGGCGATATGGTCAGGGTGGAAGCCATGAGCCCGCAGGAATTGCTGGGCGTGTTCTATGGCGCCATGGAATGTCCGGAGCTGCCGGAGGCGAAAGCAGAACAGCCGGAAGTGAAAACAGAACAGTCAGGCGCTGCGCCCAAATTCTGCAGGAACTGCGGGGCGAAGCTGAACCCCGATAGCAAGTTCTGTACGAACTGCGGGGCAAAGGTGTGAGCTATACGGTACAGATAATAGTAACGAACCTATGATAATGTTTTAAGAATAAGGTTCTGCGATTTGTTTCTTGCAAAGAAATGGAGGTTTGGCTATGAATATAAGAAAATTGGTATTTGCTGTTGTGCTAAGTCTTTTGATGGTTACTAACGAAGTATGCTTTGCACAGATAATGAAATCAGATCTGTCCATTGGCGGTGTGTATCTGAATCAAAACTTCTCAGACGTAAAAGCTATGTATGGAAATCCGGTGAGTGAAAGAAAGCCGGCCGGTTATGGAACAACCTATTCATTTGCAAAAAACGGTACGGTATTTGATGTCCATGTTAACAGAAGCAACATTGTCAAGGGTGTAAGGATTGCCGGTAACAATGGGTTGGCGCTTGATTCGTCGGGCATAAAGTTCGGGTCATCGCTTAGTACTGTGCTGGAATACTATGGTAATCCAGACCGCATCGAATCCCGTAAAGAAAATAGCGGACAAATACTTCGCGTCGTCACATACCGGATTACTGATAAAGGCATCACACAGGAATTGTCATTTTACATAGACGATGCTTCCGGACAGGTTGAGATGATATATTTTGATGAGTTTTACGGTTAATCAGTGATTCCTTAATTGATTACACTGTAAAAAGCGGATACAGCCTGATTTACATATTTTTTATAAAACGCGTCAGCGTTTCAGGATTTTGCGGAGGTAGCGCAGGTGATGAAGAAGAACGGTTGCGGACAAAATTTTATAAAGACTTTGTTCCGAAAATATATTTCCGTTTTGCTGGCGGCGTTTGTGTTTGTAATGGGGATGATGACACCCGTAAATGCGGAAGCAAAAACAATGAACCAGTTAACTAAAGAATTGGTAGATACGACTTCAAAAAGGTTGTTTGAAAGTTTAATTTATGACGTTTGGGTGCCACCTAACAGTACTTGGGACTGTTTCAAAGTTGATGGAGCGAAGAATTTAAAAGAGGTTTCAGTAAAAAATGAAGAAGGTGAAGATGATTTAGACAAAATAGTCGGAGAGGTTGCGCCAGGCCAAAGAATCAGAGCACATTTAATAGATAAAGTATATCCATTGTCAACGGTAAATGAAAAAAGAAGAGCAAAAGGTTATAATATTATAGAATATTTTAATCGCACTTGCATTGTTAATCTGACTGCAAAGAATGGGGATAAAATTGTGCAATCATTTCAGAAGACGTATAAGAATAAAGAAGATTGTTTTATTGATTATCAAGTATCAAATAATGTAACGCAAATTGTTATTAATTTTAGCTTGAATGGTGTAGGGCAAGTTGCAACTCACAAGGATATAAGCCGTGAAAATAACGATTACATTATCATTTTAACTGTCAACGATAAGCTCAAACCTGTTCCAATTGGTAAAACACAGAAGGCTGTATTAGAGAATAAAGCTTCAGATAAAAGTGCCGCAGACAAAAATGCAGATGACAATCAACCATCGGACGATCTGGACGAACTTCCGGATTCGGACGCCGCGAAGGCGGCCGCGGCAGTGGGAACCGCTTTGGCTGGCGGACTGTTGGGGGCTGCCGGTGCAGTCGCTGGCACGATAGGCGGCGCCGGCGGCGCTGCAGCGGGTGGCGCAGCGGGCGGTGACGGCGATTATGGCGGCTATGATTCATATGACGACGACAGGCCGGCGGTTCCGGATAATATTTCCGTCGCGGAGGACGGCAGTATCCGTATCACAACACCCACGGGCGAAACACTGGTCTACACCCCCAATGCGGACGGCAGTTACAATGTCCCGACCCATACGGAAACCGGGGAAGCCCTGACCTGGCAGGACGAGGAAGGGAACTGGCATGATGCGGAGCCGGGGACTCTTTCGCAAAAGGAGATTCTGGAAGGGGCCCAATGGTATAAGGATAACGAGCAGGCGATCATTGCGGACCGTGCGGAGGAAGACGCGCGTCAGCAGGCCGAACGGGAGCGCCTTGCGGCGGAGAACGCCGCCTGGCTGGAAGAGCAGCGTGCGATCAACGATCAAAAGTCCTGGCTCAGCAAGGAGCTGGAGAAAGAATTGAGCCAGATGGGTTTGTCGGAGGACAACAGGGAATATATTGAAAAGATGCGCGAGAAGTACGCCCATGGCGACAAGTCCCTGAGCAAAGATGATATCAAAAAGCTCATTAAGAAAGACATCCTGAAACGGAACCAGATCGATCTCATGATGGCAGGCGCGTACTATGAACAGGAGGCGGCGGAGTGGGACGATAAGCTGGTGACCGTCCAGGAGATAAAATTTGTGGCGGACCAGTCGGTCAACGCGTACGGCATGCTGACGGGAAACCAGGCCTTTGCCAACGGGTATTCGGCCCTCACCAACTATACCGAGACGATGACGGACGCGGTGGTGTTTGATAAAGACAAGGGGAAAGCGTTCCTGAAAGCGACGATAGACACCGCCCTGGATATGACAGCGAATAAATTTGAGAGTCTCGGCTGGGGCGTTACCGGCAACGCCTTTGCCGGCGCATATAAACAGGTTAATGATAATGTTTATAATGGCCGCGACGCGTGGGAAGGTACCGATGAGGCGGCGGTTAAAGGCGCAGTCATGGGCGCGGTCAGCAAAGGCATGGGCAAACTGAAAGAGAAGAGTCAGGGAACGGTTTTTAGTCAGGAGATAGGCGGCAGCGGAACGCAACCGAAAGCGAAGATGGACGTAGAGATTGGCGGCAGCAAACCGAAAGCGAAGATGGACGTAGAGATTGGCGGCAGCAAACCGAAAGCGAAGGTGGATGTAGAAATGGGCGGCGCCGGAACGAAAGCGAAAGCGAAAGTGGACGCAGAGACGGGCGTTTCCAAACCGAAAGCGGGTTCAGGCGCGGGACCCCGGAAAACGACCATCGCCGAACGGCGGTCCGGCCAGGGGCAGTACAAGACGAATATGTCTGAGGCCGACACTAAGATGCAAATCAGTGAAGACGTGCAGGGAACCCGGGCCATGAACGAGGTGCGCAAGCTGAATAACATCAGCCAGAAGATGAAATCGATAGAGCAGAGCAACCCGAAGAATTACCAGAACGATGCCGATTACCAAAAGCTGTCGCAGGAGTTTAATAGCCAGGCCCGGACGGTACGCGAGAATAAGATTGCCCAGGATCGCATGAACGCGCTTCAGGGCAAGACAGGGACCGAATTGCGGCAACGCTACAACCAGTCGGATATGGCGTATGAGAACAAGGTGCTCCAATACCGTAATGAATCCCTCGCGGCAGAAAAGGGGCTGAAACCCGAGCAGATCGGCGACTTCCATGCGACCTCCAACAAGGTTGAGCAAAAACTGGCGGGCGGCGCCGCCTCCCACGACCTGGATACCTCGCCGAATGTGAAGGTCAATACCGGGACGGGCAAGAACCAGTCGGTGGATTTCACGCAGGTTGACGGCGACCATCATCTGGCCAGGGCCATCTATAAGGCGGAACACGGCCGGTATCCGCAGACAGCGGCGGAATATGACGAGGCGTTGAAGCTGAAAGAACTCCGGGACTTTACGAATGTGAGCACGCGGCCCAGCGATACCCACGAAATCAGCCATAATCCGGACGCCTATGTAGGGAGCGGCAAGGGCGATGTGGAGAGAGTATTGAATCCGCAAAAATACGGGACGCCGGAGAAAGGCACGGGTGTACTCAACGAGCAGACCGCGATCCATAAGCAGGGAACGCCGCTTAAACGGCATCAAGAGCAATGGAACGAGGCCCAGAAACTGCGGGAGCAATTAAATACGGATAAAACCCTGAGCGCAGCCGAAAAGACAGGGATGGGGAAGAAGATCGCTGATCTGGAGAGGCAGTCGGCCAGCAACCATTACGAAAGCGTTCGGACGACGGCCAAGGAAGTAAAAGTAATCAAGGGTATAAACGATGTGAACATAAAGAACGGGCTGGGTGACGGGATGAGCGACGACGCCAAACAAATCGGCAACTGGGCCAACCAGGTGAAAGAAGGTAAAATGACGAATGCGGAATACAAGCAGCTCGTAACGGAAAAGTTCGGTTCGGAGGAAGCTGCGCAGAAGATCGTAGCGGAAGGTTTCCGGACCACCAACAAGTAACAGGAAGGGTCTGTTTGTTGTACGAAAGCAAAGAGTGAAAAGAAACGTCGAGACGTTAAGTTTGACGGAACGAGGTATGAGCTATGCACTGTAAACATTGTTTCCGGCAGTTGCCGGAAGGAGCGCGCTTTTGTAAGTATTGCGGGCAACCGGCAGAAGGACCGGCACAACCGGCACAAACACAACAGAGGCATGCGCAGCCGCATCAGCCCTATCCACAAGAACAAGGCCATCCGCAACAGGGCGGAGAGCAGCAGCCCTATCCACAACAGCAGGGTTATCCGCAGCAAGGCTATCCGCAACCGCAGCAGGCGGATCCGCCCCGTGAAAACGTGCCGCCCAGGAAACTGTCCCTGATGGAGCAGATAAAAGCGGGCGTGATGGACCTTATCCATCATCCGGCCAAATTACTGCCGACCATTATTTTGTCGGTGGTGTGGATGGTGATATCCCTTCTGATGGCGATGGGCAAAGACCTGGCCGTGGTCAGGTGGCTGAACACGCTGACGTATGCCAGCGGCGGTATGTACGGGGGGTCTTTGGGCGCAGCGGGCGGCATTTTCGGCAAGGCGGTGTTCGCGGCTGTTGTCAATACGATCGTACTGGCCTTGTGGTCGGGCAAGAACCCGTTTGCCAGGGACGAGAAGGGTCAGAGCCTGATGAATAAGGCCACGACCAGCGGGATGGCGAAGGTAGCTCCGTTCCTCATTGGTCTGGGGGCCAGCCTGATTTTGTATTACTTCTTTAACGTGACAGGCAGCACCAAGAACGTGATGGTAGGCGTGGTGGCGGCCATCGGCGCCGTCCAGGCGGCCCAGAGCAGCCACGGCATCATTTTTTCCATAGTATTGTTAATTGCCGGGAAGGTTTCCGGTGGTCGGGCGCCGTCCAGCAGTACGGTGCGCAACAGCCTGATGGGGGCTACCGCCGGTTTTGCGCTGGGTGTGCCGCTGACCTTTTTGCGTCAGCCGTTGCTGATTGTATCGGCGGGTTTCGCGGTATTGCTGCTGGGCATTTTACTGGCGGTACTGGGACAGCAGAAAAAGCCGGCGCAGGCATAAAAGAAACGTGGACGTATCTTATGTTTTTGGATTTAAAAATGGGAAAGCCGGTTAGGTACGCGGTGGCGCCGAACTGAAAAATAGTAACTGTTTTGCGATGCTGACAGAATTAAGGCGAGTAATATGTTGGCTGAAGACATACGTTGTGAAGCAAGACATAATGTATAAATTGCGAGGGAATAACGATGCAGTATTTGGAAACGGTTTTGACAGAACATCCTCGGATCAACGAGTTGCAGAATGTGGAACGCTGCGCGTTCGTGCAGGTATGCGGCGCAAACCGGCTCGTACCCCAGTACACGTATGTATCTGGCGGCAAACTGTATATTGCGGAAAAGCTTAAAGGCCAGTGGCAGTTGCGGGAGGAAACGGACGTAGCGGCGACGGCCGAAGAATTGCAGGTGCTGGTTGGCAATTCACCGTTCAGCAACGCAAACTTTAACCTGTTGCTGACGAAGCCGGAGGCCATGGCGCTGTTCGCATTCATGGATCATTGCCGCTGCCAGTTCCTTGCCGAGTTTTTGGGCGCGACGCAGCCTGACGTTGCGGCAACGCTGGAAGATGTCATGAGTAAAGCGGCGCAACCCTTGCCCGGAAGTCTGTGCAATCTTTTTGCCATGTATGGATCGATCACAAACGCGGATGATGTGCCAGAGGGTCTGGCGGGGCTGACGGAGAAATCGCTTTGCGAAATGAAAAACGGGCAGTATGCCCTCCGTAATGATTTAGTTGCGCTGGCGCGGGGACTGGTAGCGGTTCACAATTCCGCATTGATACAGTTGTGGGACGGTTCCGGCAACAGCGTAAGGAGCATGGCAGGATATGTCCTGCAGGGCGGCTTGCACGATATCCTAATGACTACGCTGTACGGCGGCGATACGGTCAGGGTGCAAGCCATGAGTCCGCAGGAATTGCTGGCCGTGTTCGAAGGCGCCATGGCATGCCCGGAGCTGCCGGAGGCGAAAGCGGAACCGGAACCGGCAAGCGCTGCGCCGGCCTTTTGCAGGCACTGCGGTGCGAAGCTGAACCCCGATAGCAAGTTCTGTGCGAACTGCGGGACGAAGGTGTGAGTGAAGTTTGCGGAAACAAAACAAAAATAGTGATTCATAACAGTTTGCATATTTTTGTGCAAAATTTGGGAGCGTTTCGGGATTGTTGCGGAGGTAGCGCAGGTGAGGAAGAAGAACGGTTGCGAACACAATTTTATAAAGATTTTGTTGTCAAAATATACTTCCGTTTTGCTGGCGGTTTTTGTGTTTGTGCTGGGGATGATGGGGACATTTACAGCGAAAGCTGAATCTGTAACAGAATCAATATCTGGAAGCAATAAAGGGATCACATGCTCAATGAGTGTCTTTTTAGAAAATATTGATTTAAAAAAATATTCAAAATACAATCATGCTTTTAAAAAGAAAAAGGATATAGCTGATTCTTATGTTTTTGCAAAAGCGCTTCCGGGAAAAGAAATTAAAATATTAATTAAACCAACAACAAATGAACCTATCGATGGTTCTGATATAGAGTTTGTTGCATACCAGGTTTCATCTGATTTATCTTATAAAAAAATAGATCAAAAGCATTTTTACTTAAAAAAGGGCGTAGTAAATGGTTTCTTCGTTATTCCTAAAAATGCTGACGTGGTAGACATAAGTGTGTTATTGCATTATGGACTGTTCGATTTTAAAGACGGTAGTTTAGGACAGGTTAGTGTTTCCCGGCATTATTCAGTTTGTACATCAGATGATGCTTTTAAAAAAATGTATAAAGATTTAACAGGTGAAACATTAGCCGGCCCAATTAGTTCTTCTACGACTAAACCGGCGGATAATCCGGACAATGGAAGATATTCTGACTCCGGCGAAGACAATCATGACGACCTGCCGGACTCGGACGCCGCGAAAGCGGCCGCGGCAGTGGGAACTGCTTTGGCTGGAGGGCTGCTGGGTGCTGCCGGGGCAGTCGCCGGTACGATAGGCGGCGCCAGCGGAGGTGCCGCAGGTGGCGCAGCGGGCGGTGACGGCGATTATGGCGGCTATGATTCATATGACGACGACAGGCCGGCGGTCCCGGACAATATTTCCGTCGCGGAGGACGGCAGTATCCGCATCACAACGCCCACGGGCGAAACACTGGTCTACACCCCCAATGCGGACGGCAGTTACAATGTCCCGACCCATACGGAAACCGGGGAAGCCCTGACCTGGCAGGACGAGGAAGGGAACTGGCATGATGCGGAGCCGGGGACTCTTTCGCAAAAGGAGATTCTGGAAGGGGCCCAATGGTATAAGGATAACGAGCAGGCGATCATTGCGGACCGTGCGGAGGAAGACGCGCGTCAGCAGGCCGAACGGGAGCGCCTTGCGGCGGAGAACGCCGCCTGGCTGGAAGAGCAGCGTGCGATCAACGATCAAAAGTCCTGGCTCAGCAAGGAGCTGGAGAAAGAATTGAGCCAGATGGGTTTGTCGGAGGACAACAGGGAATATATTGAAAAGATGCGCGAGAAGTACGCCCATGGCGACAAGTCCCTGAGCAAAGATGATATCAAAAAGCTCATTAAGAAAGACATCCTGAAACGGAACCAGATCGATCTCATGATGGCAGGCGCGTACTATGAACAGGAGGCGGCGGAGTGGGACGATAAGCTGGTGACCGTCCAGGAGATAAAATTTGTGGCGGACCAGTCGGTCAACGCGTACGGCATGCTGACGGGAAACCAGGCCTTTGCCAACGGGTATTCGGCCCTCACCAACTATACCGAGACGATGACGGACGCGGTGGTGTTTGATAAAGACAAGGGGAAAGCGTTCCTGAAAGCGACGATAGACACCGCCCTGGATATGACAGCGAATAAATTTGAGAGTCTCGGCTGGGGCGTTACCGGCAACGCCTTTGCCGGCGCATATAAACAGGTTAATGATAATGTTTATAATGGCCGCGACGCGTGGGAAGGTACCGATGAGGCGGCGGTTAAAGGCGCAGTCATGGGCGCGGTCAGCAAAGGCATGGGCAAACTGAAAGAGAAGAGTCAGGGAACGGTTTTTAGTCAGGAGATAGGCGGCAGCGGAACGCAACCGAAAGCGAAGATGGACGTAGAGATTGGCGGCAGCAAACCGAAAGCGAAGATGGACGTAGAGATTGGCGGCAGCAAACCGAAAGCGAAGGTGGATGTAGAAATGGGCGGCGCCGGAACGAAAGCGAAAGCGAAAGTGGACGCAGAGACGGGCGTTTCCAAACCGAAAGCGGGTTCAGGCGCGGGACCCCGGAAAACGACCATCGCCGAACGGCGGTCCGGCCAGGGGCAGTACAAGACGAATATGTCTGAGGCCGACACTAAGATGCAAATCAGTGAAGACGTGCAGGGAACCCGGGCCATGAACGAGGTGCGCAAGCTGAATAACATCAGCCAGAAGATGAAATCGATAGAGCAGAGCAACCCGAAGAATTACCAGAACGATGCCGATTACCAAAAGCTGTCGCAGGAGTTTAATAGCCAGGCCCGGACGGTACGCGAGAATAAGATTGCCCAGGATCGCATGAACGCGCTTCAGGGCAAGACAGGGACCGAATTGCGGCAACGCTACAACCAGTCGGATATGGCGTATGAGAACAAGGTGCTCCAATACCGTAATGAATCCCTCGCGGCAGAAAAGGGGCTGAAACCCGAGCAGATCGGCGACTTCCATGCGACCTCCAACAAGGTTGAGCAAAAACTGGCGGGCGGCGCCGCCTCCCACGACCTGGATACCTCGCCGAATGTGAAGGTCAATACCGGGACGGGCAAGAACCAGTCGGTGGATTTCACGCAGGTTGACGGCGACCATCATCTGGCCAGGGCCATCTATAAGGCGGAACACGGCCGGTATCCGCAGACAGCGGCGGAATATGACGAGGCGTTGAAGCTGAAAGAACTCCGGGACTTTACGAATGTGAGCACGCGGCCCAGCGATACCCACGAAATCAGCCATAATCCGGACGCCTATGTAGGGAGCGGCAAGGGCGATGTGGAGAGAGTATTGAATCCGCAAAAATACGGGACGCCGGAGAAAGGCACGGGTGTACTCAACGAGCAGACCGCGATCCATAAGCAGGGAACGCCGCTTAAACGGCATCAAGAGCAATGGAACGAGGCCCAGAAACTGCGGGAGCAATTAAATACGGATAAAACCCTGAGCGCAGCCGAAAAGACAGGGATGGGGAAGAAGATCGCTGATCTGGAGAGGCAGTCGGCCAGCAACCATTACGAAAGCGTTCGGACGACGGCCAAGGAAGTAAAAGTAATCAAGGGTATAAACGATGTGAACATAAAGAACGGGCTGGGTGACGGGATGAGCGACGACGCCAAACAAATCGGCAACTGGGCCAACCAGGTGAAAGAAGGTAAAATGACGAATGCGGAATACAAGCAGCTCGTAACGGAAAAGTTCGGTTCGGAGGAAGCTGCGCAGAAGATCGTAGCGGAAGGTTTCCGGACCACCAACAAGTAACAGGAAGGGTCTGTTTGTTGTACGAAAGCAAAGAGTGAAAAGAAACGTCGAGACGTTAAGTTTGACGGAACGAGGTATGAGCTATGCACTGTAAACATTGTTTCCGGCAGTTGCCGGAAGGAGCGCGCTTTTGCAAGTATTGCGGGCAACCGACAGAAGGACCGGCACAACCGGCACAAACACAACAGAGGTATCCGCAACCGCAGCAAGGATATGTGCAGCCGACGCAGCCGCAACAAGTGCAACCGCAACGGGAAAGTGAGCCGCCAAAGCCGCCAACCATGATGGAGCAGATAAAAGCGGGCGTGATGGATATCATCCGCCACCCGGCCAAATTGCTGCCGACCATTATTTTGTCGGTGGTGTGGATAGTGATATCCCTTTTGATGGCCATGGGCAAAGACACAGCCGTGGTAAAGTGGATTAATACCCTCACGTATGCCAGCGGCGGCATGTACGGCGGAGCCGTGGGGGCCGCGGGCGGTATTTTCGGCAAGGCCGTGTTCGCGGCGGTTGTCAACACGGTCGTGCTGGCATTATGGAAAGGCAAGAGTCCCTTTGCCAGGGATGAGAAGGGGCAGAGCCTGATGCGGAAGGCAACGAGCAGCGGGATGACAACGGTAGCTCCGTTCCTCATCGGTCTGGGCGCCAGCCTTGTGCTGTATTACTTCTTTAATGTGACAAGCAGCACCAAGAACGTGATGGTGGGCGTGGTGGCGGCTATCGGCGCGGTGCAGGCGGCCCAAAGCAGCCACGGCATCATCTTTTCCATTGTGCTCTTTATTGCCGGCAAAGCCTCCGGCGGACGGGCGCCGTCCAGCACTGCGGTGCGCAACAGCCTGATGGGTGCCACCGCCGGTTTTGCGCTGGGCGTGCCGCTGACCTTTTTGCATCAGCCGCTGCTGATTGTATCGGCAGGTTTCGCTGTATTGCTGCTGGGTATTTTGCTGGCGGTACTGGGGAGGCAAAAGAAGCCGGCGCAAGCATAACAGATAATAAACGCGACGTTGAATTTTTAAACGGCGGTGAATCAATAAATAGTTGAGTTCGCCGCCGCTTTGTTTTGCCCAACAGCCGTGGAAATGACGCGGATGCTTTTTTTGCAGAGAATAAAGCTAAAAGAAATTGCAGCGTACTGAACAAAGATAAATTAAATAATTAGAAAAAAGGGTGATAAGGTACAATAAGTTGCGCAAAATTAAATAGACATGGTGTAAATCCTTTTGTAGAATTAAGTTACCACACCAAATCAACAAGGAGGATTTACCCATGTCCAACAATATTATACGTAAGCGCAAAATAAAATACCGGATTTCATCATCGGCTGAATTGTGCCATACTTAATGGTATAAAGCAGCCGATATTTTTGTGTGGTACGAGATGTCGG
>NZ_DBMCWA010000024.1:0-25271 GCF_056977735.1 Succiniclasticum sp. | reverse complement strand
CGCACATTCATCTGGTTCGTTATTCAGTTCTCAAGGTTCCGCCGTCTTTCGACGACTTGATTATAATAGCACTTCTTTTATTCCTTGTCAATACCTTTTTTAAAAAACTTTTTCTTCTGTCTTCCCTGTCTGGAATTTAAAGTTATCGATAGCAGGGCGCATATCTTCCGCGCCTTCCAGGGAGTCTTCCGTCAGCAGCGCCTGCAGCACGATGGCGCACTCCAGCCGCTTCTTCTGGATTTTACAGCCGTATTCATACGGCTTTGTAATATCCCCGTTCACCAGGTCCGCGTTGGCGTGACAGCCGCCGCTGCAGAAAAAGCGCGCCCAGCACTCTTTGCATTTCGGTTTGGTCATGACGTGGGTATTGCGGAATTTTTTCACCAGGTCAGGCCGGACGATACCGGTATCCAGTGTTCCCATCCGGTACTTTTCACGTCCTACAAACTGATGGCAGGGATAAATCTCTCCCGAAGGCGTTATGGCATAATACTCGTGTCCCGCACCGCAGCCGGCCAGCCGTTTTGCCACGCAGGGACCGTTATCCAGCGCTACATTAAAATGGAAGAAATCAAACGGTTCTCCTTCCCCGCGACGGCGCTTCAGATACTCGGCCGCCAGCTTGTCGTATTCCGCGAACAAAACCGGCAGGTCTTCTTCGGTCAGCGTGTACGGCTCTGTCGTTCCCACGACAGGTTCCATGGAAATCTCCTTACCCACTTCCGCCATTTTCAATACTTCATCCGCAAAGTGTGTGCTGAAATGGGTGTAAGTGCCCCGCAGATAGTAATTCCACCCTTTACGGCTTTTGATGATTTTCTTGAAGCCGCGCACGGCCGCATCATAGCTTCCCGTACGGTTGGGGAACGGACGCATGGCGTCATGCATCTCCTTTCCGCCGTCCAGGCTCAGCACCACCATGACGCGGTTCTCGTTCAGGAACTGTATGATCTCATCATTCAGCAGTGTACCGTTCGTGGTCAGCGTAAGCTTGATATTCTTATTTGTCTCAACTTCCCGTTTTCTTGCGTATTGGATGATCTCTTTCACCACACCAAAATTCACCAGCGGTTCACCGCCGAACAGGTCGATCTCCAGATTGTGGCGTTTACGGCTGCCGGCAATGGCAAAGTCGATTGCCTTTTTCCCGGTTTCCGCGCTCATCAGTTCCCGTTTACCGCCAAAATCCCCTGTCCCGGCAAAGCAGTATTTGCAGCGCAGGTTGCAGTCATGGGCCACATGCAGGCACAAGGATTTCAGGACCGGTTCCGTAGCAAAGGTTTCCGGCACATCAAATTCCGGAGAGAACAGTAGTCCCTGCTCCATCAGCCCATGCAGCTCCCCGATAACGTCCCGCAGTTCTTCTTCCGGATAGCTGTCCGCAAGGGCAGTCACTGTCTGTTCGTCATTCTGGCCGTCAAACACGCCCAGGACGTCATAGACGATCTGATCGATCAGGTGGACAGCCCCGCTGTTCACATCCAATACGGCCATGTCGCCATTCACTTTCATACGGTGGATCAACTGATTTTCCATCTTCTCAACCTTTCTTATATGAAAACAGCTCCCCGTATTAACAGGGAGCTGTGTAACACGCTGGTTTTTTTAGATCACTAATTCTTCATTATTATTTGTGTTCGCAAACCTGGTTGCCAACCGTGCAGGAAGTCTTGCATGCGGACTGGCAGGAAGCCGGGCATTCACCGCAGCCGCCGGTACGCAGCGTTTTGTTGATCATTGCTTTATTAACAGTCTTAATGTGTTTTTTCATTTCCAACCCTCCTTGGATAAACGTGATACTTTATTTTACCTTGTTTTGCGCTAATATGCAAGGTTTTTATTGAAAACAAATGATTTCATTTTTTTACTGTGGATTAACCGGGAAACATCTGCAACAGTCTTTTCCCCTTATCCAGTAAATAAACCGGAACACCTTTTTCCTCAAGATAACCGAAAAGATAACATTTTTGCAGCACCGTTTCGATATCTTTTACACCGTTTCCCCGGTCATAAACCCCTGCCCGGCGAAGCGCAAAGGGTGTTTCTGTTACGATCTTTAATGTATTACAGCCTGCTATACCGGAAAATCCGTATTCGTACTTAAAATACTTGCGGACTTCGGCGATGATCGTGTCATTGAACGCTCCGTTGGGAAACGCGATGCCGCTGATCCAGAATCCCATCTTTTCATAAAACAGATTTAACGGCTGGTAGATCTCCCAGGGCAGCATATCCGGTTTGATAGAAGTGAGGGGATCGTGACTCATACTGTGGGAACCGATTTCCATTCCCTGATCGTGCATCTGTTTTATCTGTCCGTAGGTCATATATTTCTTTACACCATCCTGGTTTTTGGTCTTCCCTACGTCATTTCCCACAATATAAAAGTTCCCCCCGAAACCGTATTTCTTCAATAAAGGAAATGCTTCCGTATAATTATTCTCATACCCGTCGTCAAATGTCAGGATCACGGTGTTCATCACATTCTGACGGCTCTTTAACAGAATCATGGCCTGTGGCGCCGTAATCACATTATAGCCCCGGGCCTGCAAATACTTCAAATGCTCCTCAAACACCTCCGGAGCAATACAAAGATCTGCCGGCCATCCTTCCGGCACCCCGCTGATACTGTGATACATCAGCGCCGGTATGGCGCGCATCTTATAATTTTCAAAATCTTCTTTGATCCGTCCCTGGTACGCCATGCCAAAGATTGCGGCAACCACAAGCACGATGCGAAGGACACGGTAAACTGATTTAAATATACTCACTGATATCCATACCCTCATTTACTGCTATCTGCTGAATCTTTTTCAGCCGGTGATTCAGCCCCGACTTGCCAACCGTCCCATCCATGAACTCAACGAGGTCGTTAAGGGAAATGTCAGGATGCTGCAACCGCAGCTCCGCTGTTTCCTTCAGCTTTTCCGGCAACCGTACGTAACTGCCCCGGCTTTGCAGATACCGGATACAGGCCACCTGCAATACAGAAGCGCGGATCACCTTGTTCAGGTTTGCTGTTTCGCAGTTGACCTGCCGGTTCACATGATTGCGCATCTCCTTGACGATGCGGACGTTTTCAAACTCAAGAAGGGACTGATGCGCACCGATGATGGAAAGGAAATCGATGATGTGGTCCCCGTCTTTTAAATACACAATGAAATCCTTTTTCCGGTCCGTCATACGGGCAGATAGCGAAAAGCCGTGCATGATTTTTAAAATCAGCCTGGCCAGCTCCTCATTTTCTGTAACGATTTCCATATGATAATCGCCGGAGGGCCGGCTGACAGATCCCCCCGCCATAAAAACACCCCGCAGGAATGCTTTTCTGCAACAGACCTTCCCCAGCAATTTGCTTTTTTCTTCTTCCTCCGAAGGAAGTATCTGCAATTCACGTAACGCATCTGCAACCCGGCTGTCAGGCAGCACTTCTACCTGATAGCGGTTGTTCTTTTTCAGCCGCCTTGAACGCGTAATCACTACTTCCGTCTGTACCTGGTAGTGGCTTTTCAGTACCTGCAGGACCCGCCGGGCCAGCGCTGCATTTTCTGTGGAAAAATGGATCCCGATATTTCTCCCCCGCAGCACCAGCGCGCCGCTCATGCGAAGTACACCCAGCAATTCAGCCTTTTCGCAGCAGGGCTTCTGCCCTTCTATGCGGGCCAGTTCATTTTTTACATCTGAAGAATATGACAAAGCAGCCTCCTGCCCAATTATATTATGATAACGTTTTATTCAGCTTACGCATATTGTGCCGCATAAAGAAGTAATCGAAGAACACAAACCCTCTGCCGAACAACCGGAGCCGGTACGTGAGAGACATAATGGCCTGCGCCAGCTTCTGCGGATCGTGACGCACCATGTCCGATTTACTGATCAGTCTGGCTTTGATCACATTGATACCCATCTGTTCGATCTTTTCTACATCAGGGGAAATCGGCTCCTGCCCTTTCGCTTTGTACAACGCCTTCTGTTCTTCAGAAATCTCTTCACTGTTGACGATCACATAATCCAGAAACGGCTGGCCTGCATAGTCAGTCAGTGTCTTTACATGTTCAAACGCACCGAACCCGTCGGTTTCCCCCGGCTGCGTCATGACGTTGCAGATATAAACCTTGATGGCCCTGCTTTTAACAACAGCCTCCCTGATTTCGGGCACCAGCAGGTTGCAGATGACGCTGGTGTACAGGCTTCCCGGTCCCAGCACAAGTATATCCGCCTGCATAATGGCATCTACCGCGCTTTTGGATGCCGGCACGTTATCGGGAACCATATGCAGCCGCCGGACAGTCTTATGCGCCTGGGCAATTTCTGCCTGCCCCATGACAAACGTTCCGTCTGTCATATCGGCTGCCAGCTGGATATCATGCAGCGTTGTCGGGATCACGCGCCCGCGGATTTTCAGTATCTGGCTGGCCGCATCCAGGCCTTTTTCCATACTGCCTTCCGTTTCCGCCATCGCTGCCAGAAACAGGTTCCCAAGGCTGTGGCCGGAAAGATAGGAATCCCCTTCAAACCGGTATTGCAGAACCCGCTCCATCAGCGGTTCGCTGTCGGCCATCGCCACCATGCATTTACGCAGATCCCCCGGTGGGATGATGCCCAGTTCATGGCGAAGCCTGCCGGAGGAACCTCCGTCGTCCCCAACGGAAACAACCGCGGTACAGTTCCCCGTAATAAACTTCATCCCCCGCAGCAGCGTGGAAAGGCCGGTACCGCCGCCAATTACGGTTATGGCCGGGCCGCTGCTCAGTTTACGCTGCGTAAAGATCGTTTCCATCAGGGAACCGCTGTTTTCAGGGCTTACCGCTTCCACGACGGAACGCACAATGCGCCGTATAGCATAAACTATAATGCAGATTCCCAATACCATACCGGCGATTCCGACAGCAATCGTCATACTGTTTCCGTATTGGCCGGTCGCCAGGTAACTGATACGGAACAGCAGTTCTTCCACCATTCCCATCACCTGGTTGTTAAACAGCAATGCCAGGGAAATGCCGCAAACGATCACACCCGCTGTAAATAACAGCAGCCACCGTTTTAACTGCATTCCCGGACAAAGCCAGCTAATCCATCCCATTCATCAAAACTCCTGACACTCTTATTTCTTCTGCTCTATCTCCCGGTGGAGCAGTTCCACCCGATACGACTTTAAGCGAAGGTAGTTATAAATATTGTTCGCAATGTACACGGAACGGTGCTGCCCGCCGGTACATCCCACACTGATCACCAACTGGCTCTTCCCTTCCTTTTCATACTGGGGGATCAGATAGGCCAGCATCTCGCATTCCATCCGTAGGAACTTGTATGTCTGCGGAAATTTATTCAGGAAATCCTGCACCGGTTCATCATTACCGGTCAGTTTCTTTAAATCCGCCTCGTAAAACGGATTCGGCAGGAACCGAACATCCAGGACCAGGTCGCTGTCCAGGGGCAACCCGTATTTATAACCGAAAGACTGCACGACGATCAGCATGCCCGGAGCCGAATTATCATCACCGAACAGATGCGCGATCTCATCTTTCAACCTTGCATTGGCATAACGGGACGTATCGATGATATTTGTCGCGCGGCTCTTCACATCAGCCATAAATTTCCGTTCCAGCAACACGCTTTCAGCCAGACTGTTGCGTCCCTTCTCCATGGGATGCCGGCGGCGGGTCTCCTTATAGCGGCGGATCAGCGTGGCATCGTCTGCATCCAAAAACAGGACTTCAAAATCAAAGCCGTTGGCATGCATCTCATCCATGATCTCAACCAGATTGGAAAACGCGTCTCCGCCCCGGGTGTCAATCACCATTGCGGTATTGCGCCCCGGGGTCTGACGGCTCAGTTCCATAAATTTCGGCAGCAGCATGACCGGAAGGTTATCCACGCAGAAATAATTTAAGTCTTCCAGTGTACGGAGCACCTGTGTTTTCCCCGCACCGGACATACCGGTAATAATTACAAAACGACCTTGTTCCATAGTGTTTCCTCACATCAGAATCCAACTTGACTCAAAAATAACTATCGGCTGCTTCCACGATCCATTTCCATTATAACACAAGGAAACGCTGATTCAATGAGTTTATGCGTTGACCATGCATACGGGCAGTGAATCAGTATTTCAAAAGCACCGGTAAGGTAAAGCCCCTGTGGGTTGTTTTTATTTGCCAGACTGCAATACTGTTTCAATGGCCTCGGCCACCCCGTCTTCATCATTGGAAGCCGTTACTAGCTTTGCCGCAGCCTGCACAGCCGGCTTGGCGTTGGCTACCGCCACGCCGATGCCCGCGTTTTTAATCATGCTCAAATCATTGTTGCTGTCACCGATGCACATAATTTCTTCCGGCCGGATGCCATAGGATTCCGCTACCGCTTTGACAGCTTCCCATTTATTCACACCGGGTTCCATCAGCTCCAGAAAGTTATCCCGGGAGCTGGTCACAACTACTTTGTCTGCAAACTTCAGTTGGATATCCTGCCACACGGTCTGAAACTCTTCCGGCTTTGTCATGGCCAGTAATTTATAAGGCGCAACGTCCGGATGAAACAGTTTCTCGCCCATGGGTCTGGCCTTGATTCCCGAGATTCTTTCATACTCCGCGGAAAAAACCGTCGCTTCTTTTACCCAGAGTTCATCCCCCTGATAGGACTGTATGTAGTATCCCTTTTCCTTGCAGTAGGCCAGCAGCTCCAACGCAGTTTCCAGTTTCAGCGGATGCTCATAATACACCTTCCCGCTTTTGCTGCCCTTCACCAGCGCGCCGTTGTAGGTGACCAGCGGCACATCTAACCCCAGGGCATCAGCGTACGGTTTGACGGATACATACATACGCCCCGTCGCGATCATAAAGACGATGCCTTTGGCAATGACTTTCTGAATCGCCGCCGCATTACGTTCCGAAATTTCAGTATTACTGTTTAACAGCGTATCGTCCATGTCACTTGCAATTAATCTGACAGCCAATGAACTCTCTCCTTTTTCTTTATTTAAAAATGTTCCAATCTATTTGTAAACAGTTTTGGTGTATTAAAAAGTACCGGGATAGTCTTTTAGTTTTACGCAATTCTGTCATTCAACGCGTACTCGTTAAGCTCTGTAACTAAAAAGCAAAGCGCTATCAGAAACAGTGCCGTCTCCATATCCGGTTTGATTTCCCAGCCCGGCAGGCAGGAAGCCGTCACTCCGATGACGCAACCGCAACCGGCCATCCCCAGCACACACCGCACCGGCGTTTTACGAATCACCTTGCGTAAAAGGAAAACTAACAGCGATGAGCAGAATCCGATCATGGCGCAGCCCAGAACGGTTCCGCCCAACGTAACCACCGATATATAAGAAGTATTATAAATCGCAATAAACACCAGCACGCTTATTGTAACAAATGCAGTATAAAAATTATACAAAAACGATTCACCCGGTCTTTCTCTGTTGGCAGCACTATCCTGTATAAAACCTTTAATTCCCTTTTAAGGATACGCTGATAAAATAAACTTTCTGATTAAGCCCAGCAACACAATCACTTTACTTTTTGCCTATCATATCATTCTTTTTCACTATATCGCTGTGAAAAAACTCATACACTTTCTGCGCTGCCGGCCGGTTCATCCCCTCCACGGCAGCCAGTTCATCCTCCGAAGCCTGTTTCATCGCCTCCAGCGTGTCAAAGGCTTTCCACAGTGCTTTGCGGCGGGTCGGGCCGATGCCGGCAATATTATCCAGCACAGAAACCAGGTTCTTTTTCCGCAGCCGCTTCCGGTGATAGGTGATGGCGAAGCGGTGCGCCTCGTCACGGATATGCTGGATCACATGCAGCGCGGGCGATTCCCGGTCCAGATAAATGCTTTCGCTCTGTCCTTCCAGAAAGATCTCTTCGTTTTTTTCCGCCAGGGAAATCACCTGGATATCCAGCCCCAGTCCCCGGATCACTTTCAGCGCGGCGCTTAACTGTCCCTTGCCGCCGTCAATGACGATCAGGTCCGGCAGGTCTTCATAGTCTTTATACCGGCGGTACACCGTTTCCTGCATGGATTTAAAATCGTCCGGTTTGCCTTCCGTGGACTGCAGTTTGAAATGCCGGTAGTCCTTTTTACTGGGGGAACCGTACCGGAACACTACCATGGAAGATACGGTCTCGCTACCCTGATTATGGGAAATATCAAAACAGTCCATACGGGCCAGCGGTCTCTCACAGCCCACGATGCGCTGCAGTTCTTCCGCAGCTTCCTCGTCGGTCAGCTGCTGCATCTTTCCCTTGCGTTCCTTCTCCTGTATCAGTTTCTGCGCGTTATCGCAGGCCAGTTGCATCAGTTTGGCCTTGTCGCCGCGCTTCGGCGTTGCTATCACGACTTTGCGTTCCGCTTTGGCGGTGAGCCACTGCTGCAACAGGGCAAGATCCTCATCTCCCGGTAAACAGGATAGCAGAATCTCTTTCGGCAGGAAAATGTCATCCGCATTATAATACTGTTTCAAAAACGCCGCAATCACATCGGCTTCCTCTTCCCCGTCAGCAGGCAACATGAAATCTTTGCGTCCGATGAGCTTGCCGCCCCGGACAAAGAATACCTGCAGACACACATTGAAGTCGTCGGCAGCATACCCTATCACATCCATGTCGCCGCCTTCCAGCACGGCCTTCTGGCTTTCCTCCAGCCGATTCACCGCCTGCAGCTGGTCGCGGCAGCGGGCCGCCAGTTCAAACTCATAATTTTCTGCAGCCTCCTGCATCGCCTGCTTCAGGTTCCGCCGCAGTTCCTGCGTTTTCCCGTCCAGCACCATACAGATGGAGTTGACCAGTCCGCCGTACTCTTCCCGGCTGACCAGGCCGGCGCAGGGCGCCAGGCAGCGTTTGATGTGATACTGCAGGCAGGGCCGTTCCTGGTTCATGTTGCGGCAATTGCGCACAGGGAACAGGGAACGCAGCAGTTTCATGGTAGAGCGCAGGGCTCCCACATCCGGGTAAGGACCGTAATATTTCCCTCCGTCTTTGACCACACGGCGGGTAATATACATGCGGGGAAACTCTTCCTGGAGAGTGACCTTCAGATAGGGATAGGTCTTGTCGTCCCGCAGCATGATATTGTAACGGGGCTTGTATTTCTTTATGAGATTGCACTCCAGTATCAGGGCTTCGATCTCACTGTCCGTCATAATGGTTTCAAGATCTTCCACATGGCTGACCATGGCTTCTACCTTTACGGAATGACGGCCCGAAGCGCGAAAATAACTGTGGACACGGTTATTCAGATTTTTTGCCTTGCCTACGTAGATGACCCGGCCGGTGCTGTCGTGCATCAGGTACACGCCGGGTTTGTGCGGCAGGACAGCCAAAGCTTTCTCAATTTTATCACTTATAACCATAATTAAATATCCTTTTTGGAAAAGGATTCGCAAAACCGTTCGCGATTGTTATTCCATGGACTTATGCGCCTGTGGCTTCGAAACTCGAGGCTGCGCCTCTCAAACAGTCTCGCCACAACGGCTCATTTCGTCTCATGGAATAGCACAATCGCTCACGATGTTTTACTCATTCCTTTCCCAAAATTCTATTTATATTAACGCATATTAATCATTGATATTTCCCGCTCTTCTTTGCGTCATCGATGACCCGTTTCAAGTATTGGCCGGTATAGGATTTCTTATTCCGCGCCAGTTGTTCCGGCGTACCGGTGCCGACTACGGTACCGCCTTTATCGCCGCCTTCGGGGCCCAGGTCAATCAGCCAGTCTGCTGATTTGATCACGTCCAGATTGTGCTCTATCACGACAACGGTATTGCCGCTGTCTACCAGGCGCTGCAGCACCTGCAGGAGTTTGTGGACGTCCGCAGTGTGCAGACCGGTGGTGGGCTCGTCCAGAATGTACATGGTTCGGCCGGTTCCCTTTTTGGACAGCTCTGCCGCCAGTTTGATGCGCTGGGCTTCCCCGCCGCTTAAGGTAGTGGCAGCCTGACCCAGACGGATGTAACCCAGGCCCACGTCTTCCAGGACCTGCAGTTTGTCTTCAATCCGTTTCTGGTTCTTAAAATAGTCCAGCGCTTCGGTCACTGTCATATCCAGCACCTGGGCGATATTTTTTCCTTTGTAGTGAACTTCCAGCGTGTCCCGGTTGTAGCGGGCGCCGTGGCATACTTCGCAGGGTACGTACACATCCGGCAGGAAATTCATTTCAATTTTATTGACGCCGTCTCCCTGACAGGCTTCGCAGCGTCCGCCTTTTACGTTAAAGCTGAAACGCCCCTGCTTGTAACCGCGGATTTTCGCTTCATTGGTAGAAGCAAACAAGGCGCGGATAAAATTGAACGTACCTGTATAGGTTACCGGGTTGGAACGGGGCGTCCGCCCGATGGGGCTCTGGTCGATGTTGATGATCTTATCAATCTCTTCCAGCCCGCGGATCTCTTTGTGTTTCAGGGGACGAAGGCGCGCCCCGTGCAATCTGGCCGCCAGCGCATTATATAAAATATCATTGATCAGGGTGGACTTGCCGCTGCCGCTGACGCCCGTCACTACGGTGAAAACGCCAAGGGGAATCGCCACATCTATATTCTTCAGGTTGTTGCCGGACGCCCCTAAAATTTCGATGGAACGTCCGTCCGGTTTGCGCCGGCGCTTCGGTAACGGAATGAACTTTTTGCCGCTGAGATATTGGCCCGTAACGGAATTTTCCACTTTCATGATATCCGCAGCCGTTCCCTGCGCCACAATCGTACCGCCATGTTCGCCGGCCCCCGGCCCGATATCGATGATCTGGTCCGCCGCCAGCATGGTTTCTTCATCGTGCTCAACTACCAGCACGCTGTTGCCCAAATCCCGCAAGTGGTAAAAGGTCTGCAGCAGGCGTCCGTTATCCCGCTGATGTAAACCGATAGACGGCTCATCCAAGATGTACAATACCCCTGTCAGTCCGCTGCCGATCTGGGTGGCCAGCCGGATACGCTGGGCTTCCCCACCGCTTAAGGTAGCCGCCGCCCGGGACAGGGTCAGATAATCCAGCCCTACGTTATTCAGAAAATCCAGCCGGGCATTGATCTCTTTCAGTACCTGCTTCGCAATGACCTGCTGCCGGTGCGTCAGCTGCAGATTAGCAAAAAAGTCTTTCGCGTCCCGTACTGTCATCTGGGTCACATCGTTGATGTTCTTCCCGCCGGTCAAAATGGAAAGGACTTCCGGTTTCAGCCGGCTGCCGTGACAGTCCGGGCAGATATTGCCGCTCATAAAGGTTTCCAGTTCTTCCCGCATGGCGTCGCCCCAGGCTTCCCGGTAGCGTTGCTTCAGCATGGGAATGACACCGTCCCAGGTCCGGTTATATTCATTCGTGTCGCCGTTGAGATTCGTATAGATAAACCGGAATGTTTCCGTCCCGGCGCCCCACTGCAGCTTTTCCTGCATGGCAGGCTTCAGGTCGTTCCAGCAATTGTCCACCGTATAACCGTACTTCTGTAAAAACGCGGTCAGCAAACGCATGGTGAAGGAGGCCGGATTATTGGACATGGCCGCGATGGCCCCGTCGGCAAAGCTCTTGTTTTTGTCCGGCAGGATCAGTTCCCAGTCGTATTCCCGGTTGATGCCCAGACCACCGCAGGTAGGACAGGCCCCGTACGGCGCGTTGAACGAAAAGAGTCGGGGTTCGATTTCCGGCAGGCTGATACCGCAGTCAGGACAGGAGAATTTTTCCGAATACACCTTCGTCTCTCCGCCGATGACCTGCACTTCCATGATGCCGTCCGCCAGTTTCAGCGCCGTTTCCACGGAATCGCTGAGACGCTGCTGGATGCCTTCCCGTACACTCATGCGGTCAATGACCACAGAAAGCCGGTGCTTCTTCTTTTTATCCAGTACGATTTCTTCATCCAGTGTTCGCAGTTCCCCGTCCACCAGCATGCGGGCGTACCCGGACTTCCGCATATTCTCAATGATATCCTTGTGCTCACCCTTGCGTCCGTACACCAGCGGCGCCATGATCATGAATTTTGTGCCTGCCTCCAACGCCAGCACTTGGTCCACGATCTGCTGCACCGTCTGCCGTTCAATGAGGCGCCCGCATTTAGGGCAATGAGGCTCCCCCACCCGGGCAAATAACAGACGCAGGTAATCGTAAATCTCCGTTACCGTTCCCACTGTGGAACGGGGATTGCGCCCTGCCGTCTTCTGGTCGATGGAAATGGCCGGGGACAGTCCTTCAATGTAATCCACGTCCGGTTTGTCCATCTGCCCCAGAAACTGGCGGGCATAAGAGGACAGGCTTTCCACATAACGGCGCTGTCCTTCCGCGTAAATCGTATCAAACGCCAATGAGCTCTTCCCGCTGCCGGACAGTCCGGTGATCACCACCAGCTTGTCCCGCGGAATCTCCAGCGATATATTTTTCAGGTTGTGCTGTCGCGCACCCCGGATGATCATCTTATCCTGCATAGTGTCTCCTAAAATATCTTCTTCTTTTTCCCCGGCTGCAGCTTTTCACCTAACTGTCCTTTCACTACGATCAGCCGGTCCCGCAGCTCCGCCGCCGTTTCAAAGTCCAGTTCTTTCGCCGCCTGGGCCATTTTGTTTTCCAGCGTTTTCGCCAGCTTGCGCAGGGCAGCCGCGCTGCTTTTCTTCAGCGCCTTTTCATCGTAGGCTTTCTTTGTATCCAAATCTTCTTCCACTTTGGTCAGCTTGATCAGATGGCGTTGCTCCTTGTATACCGTCTTCGGCGTAATACCGTGTTCTTTGTTAAACTGTTCCTGTATCTCCCGCCGCCGGTTCGTTTCGTCGATGGCGCGCTTCATGGAATCCGTCAGCCGGTCCGCGTACATCACCACATGGCCGTGCTCGTTCCGGGCCGCCCGGCCGATGGTCTGCACCATGGCCGTATCGCTGCGCAAAAAACCCTCTTTATCCGCGTCCAGAATAGCAATGCAGCTCACTTCCGGAAGATCCAGTCCTTCCCGCAACAGGTTGATGCCTACCAGCACATCAAACTCACCGGACCGCAGCTCGTCAATGATCTGCGCCCGTTCAATGGTGGCGATATCCGAATGGAGATAGCGCACCCGCACCTCATTTTGTTTCAGATATTCCGTCAGGTCTTCCGCCATCCGCTTGGTCAGTGTGGTCACCAGCATGCGTTCTCCCTGCGCAACGGTCTTGCGTATCTCGCCCATCAGGTCGTCGATCTGTCCTTTAATGGGACGCACTTCCACCCTCGGGTCCAGCAGACCGGTGGGCCGGATGATCTGTTCCACCACCTGAGCCGCTTCGCCCAGTTCAAAATCGGCAGGCGTGGCGGAAACATAGATTACCTGGTTGATCCGTTCGTAGAACTCCTCAAACGTCAACGGACGGTTATCGATAGCCGAAGGCAGGCGGAAGCCGTAATTTACCAGCATCTCTTTCCGGGCCCGGTCCCCATGAGCCATAGCCCGTACCTGGGGAATGGTCACGTGGGACTCATCCACCACCAGCAGAAAATCTTTGGGGAAATAATTCACCAGCGTGAAAGGGGCCTGCCCCGCTTTCCGGTTGTCCATGTGGCGGGAATAATTCTCAATGCCGGTGCAGTAGCCCATCTCTTCCATCATTTCCAGATCGTAATTGGTGCGCTGTTCCAGACGCTGGGCCTCCAGCAGTTTGCCATTGGCTTTCAGCTCCGCCAGCCGCTCTTTCAGCTCCACGCGGATATCCGCCATAGCCCGTTCCATGTTTTCTTTACTTGTAACATAATGGGATGCAGGGAAGATGGCCACATGAGTGCGCTTCGCCACCACTTCCCCCGTCAGCACATCCACTTCCAGCAGCTGTTCCACTTCATCGTCAAACATCTCGATGCGGACAGCCTTTTCGCCAAAGCTGGCGGGGATCACTTCGATCACATCGCCCCGCACGCGGAAGGTGCCGCGGTGAAAGTCGATATCGTTGCGGGTATACTGGTTCTCCACCAGCTTGCGTAGGATCGCATTGCGGTCAATGATCTGTCCTACCCGCAGGGAAACAACGGAATCGTAATAATCCTGGGGTCCGCCCAGGCCGTAAATACAACTGACGCTGGCCACCACGATTACGTCCCTCCGCTCGAACAGGGCGCTGGTGGCGCTGTGGCGCAGCTTGTCGATCTCATCGTTGATGGATGAGTCTTTTTCTATGTAGGTATCGGTCTGGGGAATATAGGCTTCCGGCTGATAGTAGTCATAGTAGGAAACAAAATATTCCACCGCGTTGTCTGGGAAGAATGCTTTCAGTTCGCTGGCCAGCTGGGCCGCCAGGGTCTTGTTGTGAGCCAGCACCAGGGTGGGCCGCCGCACTTTGTTGATGACCTGGGCGATGGTATAGGTTTTGCCTGTACCGGTAGCGCCTAGCAGCACCTGGGCTTTCATTCCTTTTTCAATGCCCGCCGCCAGTTTTTCGATTGCCTGGGGCTGGTCGCCCGCCGGCTGGAAGGGCGCTTTGATTGCAAATTCCATAGAGTCCTCGTTCTGTTTAACATTGCAGTTTATGCGTCTGACTTATGCTGCAGGCAAAGGCATCGCAAACCCGCCACCGATTGCTATTCCATGGATTTATTCGCCTGTGGCTTCGAAACTCGGGACTTCGTCCCTCAAACAGTCTCGCCACTACGGCGAATTTCATCTCATGGAATAACGCAATCGCTGGCGATGGTTTGCTTATGTCTTTGCCATGCAGCATGACTTTATACACATAAATTCCGATTCATTATTTCAACATTAACCCCACCGGGCAGTGGTCGCTGCCGAACACGTCCGTATAAATCACGCTGTCTTCAATCTTGTCCTGCCAGCGGTTGGATACCAGCCAGTAATCGATGCGCCAACCGGCGTTCTTCTCTCTGGCGCGGAAGCGGTAGGACCACCAGGAATAGATGCCTTCTTTATCCGGGTACAGATAGCGGAAGGAATCGGTGAAGCCGGCGGCCAGCAGTTCCGTGAACTTACCCCGCTCTTCGTCTGTGAAGCCGGCGTTGCCCCGGTTGGTCTTCCAGTTTTTCAGATCGATATTGTTGTGGGCCACGTTCAGATCTCCGCACACCAGCACCGGCTTCTTCGCGTCCAGTTCCAGCAGATAGTTGCGGAAGGCGTCTTCCCACACCTGCCGGTAAGCAAGTCTCGTCAGTCCGTCCTGGGAGTTGGGCGTGTACACATTCACCAGATTAAACTCCGGGAACTCACAGGTAATGACACGGCCCTCGTGGTCATGTTCGTCGATGCCAAGACCGTACGTAACGTTAAGCGGTTCCTGCTTTGTAAATACAGCCGTGCCGGAATAGCCTTTCTTCTCCGCGCTGTTCCAGTATTCATGATAATTCGGGAAATCAAAAGTCGCCTGTTCCCGCTGCATCTTCGTTTCCTGCACGCAGAAGATATCCGCGTCAGACGCCGCCATAAAATCCGCAAAGCCTTTAGTCATACAGGCCCGGAGCCCGTTCACATTCCAGGAAATCAGTTTCATGGTAAATCCTTTCTGCCGCATTATATTGCGGCACTATCCAATCAAATGAACTCATATGTTCAGAGCTTTTCCAAGTGCATGTCACACTACCTGGAAAATATAAAACTTCAGGTAATTCGTCTCCGGCACATTCCACAACACCGGATGATCCGGCGCCTGCTGCCGTGCTTCGATTTGCCGCAGCTGCACATGGGCTTCTGCAGCCGCTTCGTACAGCATTTCCACAAACAATTCTTCTTTCATGAAATGAGAGCAGCTGCAGGTAGCCAGGTATCCGCCCCGGGGCAGCAGCTTCATGGCCTTCATGTTTATGTCTTTGTAACCCGCGGTGGCGTTTCGCACCGTCTTGCGGCTCTTAGTAAAGGCCGGCGGATCCAAAATGATAAAGTCGTAGTCCCGGCTGTACTCCGCCTCCAGCTTGTCCAGCAGCGCAAACACATCAGCCTGCACCACGTCCATCCGGTCCGCCACGCCGTTCTTTTCCGCGTTCCGCGCCGTCATCCGGCAGGCCTCGCCGCTCACATCCACCGCAATCACATGAGCCGCGCCGCCTTTCGCGGCGTTCAGGGCAAAGCTTCCGGTATGGGTGAAACAGTCCAACACGCGTTTTCCTTTCGCAATGCGCGCCACGCTCTGCCGGTTATATTTCTGATCCAGGAAGAAGCCGGTCTTCTGTCCGTTCTCCACATCTACATCATAAAAAATTCCGTTTTCACAAATGGTAGTCACAGGACTTGTCGGAAGTTCTTCCCCTTCCAGCGCAAACCAGCCTTTTCCTTCTACCAAACCTTCCAGCAGGCGTATCTTCACATCGTTCCGTTCATAGACGCCTCTAATGGTTTCGCCTTCCTTACGCAACAGCTTAACCAATAACGGAATCAACTGCTGCTTGCGCTGCTCAATTCCAAGGGACAGGGTCTGGATCGCCAGCAGATCGTTATACCGATCCACCGTCCAACCCGGAAACTGGTCCGCCTCCCCGAAGATGAGACGGCAGCATTTGTAATCGTCCCCGGGCATCACCGTTTTGCGGTAGTCCAGCGCGTATTGCAGGCGCCGCTCCCAAAAGGCTTCGTCAAATTTATCGTTGGTGTTGGTGCTGATGATACGCACCCGGATCTTACTGTTGTCATTGACAAAACCGGTGCCCAGGTATTTTCCCTTATCCGTCACCACGTCCACCAGGTCGCCATTGGCATAGGCGCCTTCCACCTTCGTCACTTCTTCCCCGTACACCCAGGGATGCCCGTTGCGCGCCGCGCGCTCCCCTTTTTTTGTAATATAAAACTTCGGATAGTTTCGCATCGTCGTCCTCTCGTTTAACTATATTACGCCACACATTCAAACTGCATATTCTGTTATGCTGTTACATCTTTACAGATTTCTTTACATAATTTATCATTATATTATAACATATTCTGTCACTATAATAAAACTATGATCGATGTAATCGCAGCCAGCTTAACTAAACGCCTGCAGCCGCATTGCATCTGCATATAACGAAAGGCAACGCACCATGAAATATAAAAACGTTGTGCCCGGAATTTTTCTGCAACGTCCCAACCGATTCATCGCCCATGTGGAAATCAATGGAAGGGAAGAAATCTGTCACGTGAAAAACACCGGACGCTGCCGCGAACTGTTGGTTCCGGGTTGTACTGTGTATTGTGCCGTAAGCGATAACCCGCAGCGCAAAACAAAATATGATCTGATCGCAGTGGAAAAAGTAATAAATAATCATACACGTTCTGCCAAAAGTGAAACGTCTGCAGTAACTATTGCAGAACCACCTGATAGTTTCCTTTCACATTCCACCGGCGAAGAACCCTCAGCCACAGACAGAACAACGAATCCAAAACCGGGCAGCACTCTCCTCGTCAACATGGATTCCCAGGCCCCCAACGCCGCCGTAAAAGAATGGTTGGAATCCGGCACGTCGCCTTTTGGTAAAATTGATTACCTGAAACCGGAATACAAATACGGCAATTCCCGTTTTGATTTTTATCTGGAATGCGGACATCGCAAAATCTTCCTCGAAGTCAAAGGCGTCACGCTGGAATACAGCGGCGTCGTCCTCTTCCCCGATGCGCCGACGGAACGGGGCGTAAAACATGTCCGCGAACTGATTCATTGTCATGAAGAAGGATTTGCGACTTATGTCCTTTTTGTCGTGCAAATGGGAAGAGCGCTGTACTTTACCCCCAACAGAAAAACGCACCCGCAATTTGCGGATGCGCTGTGCGAAGCGAAACAGACTGGCGTACACCTGTTAGCTTATACGTGCAAGGTCACGCCGGATGAAATGAAAATAGATAAAGAATTGAAGGTTAACTTATGAACAAATACTCTTGTCAGACAAGTGTTAAATATGATTGAAACACTCAACATAATGCAATGAATCACAAATACTGCACCGGAATCACCCTGTCCTCGCCCTGCAGCGTCACCAGCTTATCATACAGGCAAATCACCCCGCCCGGTCCGCGTTTTACTCCCGGAATCTTATCGAGCAAGGAAAATGCGGCTGCATCTTTTTTCGATGGGTCTGCGTGTTTCTTTATCTCCAAAGGATATAAGACACCGTTTTCTTCAATCAGAATATCAATCTCGTTCATGTCCCTGTCCCTGTAGAAATACAAAGCAGGCTCAAGGATTCCTCGATTATAATAGCTCTTGATGATTTCCGCAAGCACAAAACTTTCAAAAAACGCACCGGCCATGGCGCCATTTTTCAGTACATCCGGCGTATTCCAGCGGGTCAGGTAGGCGGCAAGGCCTGTATCAAGAAAGTACAGCTTGGGGGTTTTTATTGCACGTTTTGTAACGTTATTCGCATATGGACGGAGCAAGAATACCAGATTTGAGGCAACCAGAATAGAAAGCCAGCGCTCTGCCGTGGGCTGGCTGACGCCTACATCTCTGGCAAGAGACGCAAGATTCAGTAATTGTCCTGTTGATGCCGCAGCAGCCACCATAAATCTGGTAAATTTAACTATGTCCCCGATCTCCATTATTTCCCGCACATCCCGCTCAATGTACGTCCGTACATAGGCCCCATAAAACATCTGCCAGTTAAAACCGGGGTTCCCGAATAGTTCAGGCATGCTGCCACGATGTATGGTATTCCACACGTCCTTATAAGAAATATCCGCCAGTTCTTTGGCACGGGCAACATAATACTCTTCCACAGGCAGAAAGGGCATGTCAATAGAGACATTGCACATTTCACGGAGGGAAAGCCCTAATAAAGTGACAAGTCCGATACGTCCTGCCAGGGATTCGCTGACTCCTTTCATCATACGGAACTGCTGGGAGCCGCACATGAAAAACTGCCCTTTTTTCTTTTCTCTGTCAAGAATCAGTTTCACCTGTTCGAAAAGGGCAGGCGCTTTCTGGATTTCATCTACAAAAACCGGCGGAGGATTATCTTTAAAAAACGTCCCTCCTGTTTCTTCTGCGGCAGCCCGCACAATTGGATCGTCCAGCGTTACTTTGCAGCAGCTTTGCGTAAGCCGGTCGAGCATGGTCGTCTTGCCCACCTGGCGCGCACCTGCAACAAGTACCGCACCGAACATGGAAGCCAATTCTGTTACCGCTCGTTCTGCATGCCTTTTTATGTACATAACGGCCCTTCCTTTCGGCTAATTTAATATCTAATATTATTTTAGCCGAAATTTAGTTGTTTTGCAAGGAGTTTCTTTCTTCTGTTTTGAACGGGCGTTTTTGCTAACAAATTTCTTAAAAGATCAATACTGCAAAACCCGGAATCTTCCTCTTCCGGTCACTTCAGTGACCGGATTTTTTTCGCAACTCCAGTCGTGGTGCGGTTTGCCAGCCTGCTTTCTGTTAATAAGTATAGACAGTGTTATTATCTTGTCTTTAAGTAACATTTCATATCTGCATTTTATTGTTATGTTCGGGAAAGCTGTCATTGCGTCGGCCCGCCAAAATTGCTCTTTTATAGAAAAGAGAAACGGGAATACCTGAACCAGGTGATAAAGGGCAAACTTCCTTTTCTCCATGCTCTTACCTCTATGTGCAAAATATGATATAATATATTATTATAAATTTTATATTCCAAATCTTGCTATATTTTTAAAATACAAGGAGCACCGTAATGCGTTTTAATTCTTCTCATCCCAAACAATACCTGGCTGCAGCTATCGCAGCCTCCCTGTTGCAGGGCGTTGTAATCGCCGCTCCCGTTTTTGCGGAAACGGTTTCGACTAGTGAAACAACAGCTGCACAGGAATCCCGGCAAAGGAAAGCTGCGGCATCGACAGACTCAACGGTTGCACAGCCAGAAACCGCAGAGCAAAATGCAATCGACCATTCCGCCGAATTCAAACCAGTCCGGAATGTATTTCTCAGGGAAGGCGAATACAGACCCGGCAGCGCAATTCCGTATAACGGTAAGGTGAAACTGACCAAAGAAGAAATGGCAGAAGAAAAGGTTTTGCTGAAAGATATCAAAAAGCTGCAGGAACAGCGTGAAAGCTTTTTGAAAAACTGTGCCAAAGAAAAGAATAAAAAGGACGAAGCTTTTGCCAATGCGTTTAAAAACCGACAGGAGTACAGTATTGACTTTGACCCTGATGACTATACCAAAAAAACGATGAACGCTAACGGCGAGACAGTTTCGTTCCGCGCCTATGAAAATCTAGTGTATGTGAAAAAACCGTACGAACCGGAAAGCCAGATGCTGAGTGTTTATATTCCGGAACCCTATTTCAACGGTGGGACAGTTAACGGGTTTACTGCAGAAACCGCACCCATCTTTATGCCTAATGGCGTAGGCGGTTATATGCCGGGACAGATTGTGGAACCGAAGGAAGACTCCCGCCATGGCGGAGCCAACGCTGTGTTATACGCCCTGAGCAACGGGTACGTGGTGGTCTCCCCTGCCATCCGGGGTCGTTCCCTGAAACATAAAAACGGCTATGAGACCGGTAAGGCACCTGCCCTGATCGTCGATTACAAAGCTGCCGTACGTTTCGTACGCTACAACCGCAAGGCCGGGAGAATTCCCGCCGGTGATACGGAAAAGATTATCTCCAGCGGCACCAGCGCCGGAGGTGCCCTGTCTGCCCTGTTAGGCGCAACGGGGAACGCAAAAGACTATGATTCCTATCTTAAAGAATTAGGCGCTGCCCACGAGCGGGATGACATCTTTGCATCCATGGCCTACTGCCCTGTCACCAATCTGGAAAATGCGGACATGGCTTACGAGTGGATGTTCCATAACGCAAATGAATATTATAGCGCAGGCCAGGCCAGAAGGATGCCGGTTGCAGACAGCAACTCTTCACCCGTCGGCGCAGCACAGAACCGTCCGGCCAATGCCCCGGCGGAAGCAGCCAAAGGCACTGCCATCACACCGGAGCAAAAAAAGATTTCTGCAGAATTAAAAGAAAAATTTACGGAATATCTGAACGAACTGGATTTACGTGATTCCCTCGGCAACCGGATGAACCTGGCACCGGATGGGAATGGTATTTTCCGCGAATACATAGAGTCCCTGTATCTGGAATCTGCCCAGAACGCGATTGACACCGGGGAAGATGTCAGCCAAACGTCATGGTTGACCGTCAGTGACGGAACCGCAGTCCATATGGATTTTGACAAATACATAGCCACAGTAAAACGCCTGAAGGGAGTTCCGGCTTTCGATGCCTTTGACATGACCACTGGCGAAAATAACGAGTTTGGCACCTACGATATTCCAAATAAACATTTCACGCGGTATGGGCTGGAACACAGCAACGCCGTTAAGGTTACATCCCTGAAAGAAGAAGAAACTGCGCAAAAAGAAAAGGAAGAAGCCCTGCGTCTGGCTTCTTCTATTGAAAAGTTGCGGCTGCAGAAAGTATATTTGCAAGAGCAGATGGAAAAAGACAAACTGGATCTGACTCCTTATATGGCAGACAGCAATGTCGTTACTATGATGAACCCCATGAGTTTCATCGGGCGTGCAAATGTGCAGACTGCGCCTAACTGGCGTATCCGTCACGGCGCATTGGACAGGGATACCGCCCTCGCCATTCCGGCTATGTTGGCCGTAAAGCTGAAGAACAACGACAAAGCAGTTGATTTCAAGGTGGCCTGGGATTACGGCCATGACGGAGATTACGATCTGCCGGAACTGTTCGCCTGGACAGACCGCATCTGCAAAATCAAAGACAAAGCGGATGCGATTTTAAAAGACCAACAGAAGAAAGCAAAAGAACAGGAATAAACAAAAAGAACAGGCATAAGCAAAACATAGGAAGCGATTGCGTTGCCTGTTCTTTTTATATAAGCTTTATTTTGCCTTTACGTCGTACTATAAATTCTGCTATTAAAAATCAATCTGCATCTTTCTTCAGCGCCGGCGGCGTCATGGGTTCTTTATCAATAACGCGCACAACCAACAGCGTAATGGTACAGATGATCCATTCAAAGTAAATGGGATGGGGTACGATCCGCACAGCCGGAAAAATCTGCCAGGCCAGCAGACCCAGAAGACCAACCAGCGTAGTGTAAAACGCCGTGTTGCGACGGCACAGCCCCGGGGCAAACATGGTAGCAAGGAATACCAGAGTGAATGCCGTCGTCAGGCTCAGGCCCGTCAGCATCATCTTCACGATGCCCACAGCATTAAAGGCCATCCACAGGGTTACCAGACCGACTGCGAAAATAATGAAACGGCTGGCCTTCATATAATGATCCGGCGTAATATCCGGATTGAAGAAACGTTTGTAAATATCCTGGGCAATCAGCGTCCCGGCGCCCAGTAAAATAGTGCAGGCCGTAGAAACGTCTGCCGCCCACAAAGCTGCCAGGGTGATGCCGGAAGAGAACGGATCCAGGCTCATGATGATCTGGGGCAGCGCCAGCGTGGGATTGATATCCGGATACTGGGCTTTGGCTGCCATGCCCAATACGGCGGAGAGGAAACCAATGGGGAAAATGATGAGGCCGCCCAGGATAAAACCGTTACGGGCCGCGCTTTCCGATTTGGCGCTGGTGGCAATCTGCACCGGGGCGCCGGTAACAGTCTGGGTCATCATGACGATGATCCAGCCCATAAGCATGGCCATGGTAAGCCCGCCAAAGGGATCCGCCCAGTCAAAAGGCATGGGTGGCAGCTTGGCTACGATGCCTGCCATTCCGCCATCGCGGATCAGGACTTTGACCATACAGAAGATAATACCCAGGTAAATGATCAGCACGCTCAGCACACTGGACAGGCCGGAAGACCACATGCCGCCGATGACTGTAATACCGATGAACACCACGGCGCTGGTGATCATACCGGTCTTCATGGTGAAAATATCCGGCATCAGGGTGGAAAGGATGGAACCGCCTGCCACGTATTGCAGTGAAGTGATGCAGGATAAAATAATGGCCAGACCGATGACGCTGATGATGCGCGCTTTTCTGTCGTAGCATCGTTCAAAGAGTTCCGGGACCGTCGTACATTCCAGGGTACGGTACTTGCCTGCTGCTACCAGTCCCATAAAAATCGCACCGATAGACCAGGCCCCGTTATACCAGCCGGCAGACAGACCAATGCGAGTAGCGCTTTCCGCCACGCCTACGGTGGAAGCTGCCCCCACCGCCATGCCTGTGACGCTGACGGCAACCAGCAGCGGGCCGAACTTACGCCCGGCGAACTGGTATTCCGTAGCATTTGTCTCCGCCCTGCGTTTCACATAAAAGGAAATCGCGAACAGCATCGCGACATAGAGCACAACGATAAGTAACTGAATAGACATTTACAACATCCTCTCCCTCAAAAAAAACACAGTAAAAATATGGTATATTGGTTTGATTTTATCATAAAATCAAAAAAAGTGAAACAATTAAACTAAAAAACTTGTAATCATGTGGATGTTTGTGCTAAAATTTAGTGTATTCCAATTTCACAATTCAATACAAGCCACTGCATGGGGAAAAGGAGACAAAAAAATGAAAGAATATAAACCTTTTAAATCCGGCAAAGTCCGGGAACTGTACGATCTGGGTGACAGCCTTGTGATGGTATGCACCGACCGCATCTCTGCTTTTGACGTCATCTTAAAAGACCCGGTGCCGGAAAAAGGCGCCATCCTGAATAAAATGTCCAAATTCTGGTTCGATTTTACAAAAGACATTGTGCCGAACCACATGATCTCTATCGACACCAAAGACATGCCCGAATTTTTCCAGACTCCGGAATTTGAAGGACGCAGCATGAAGACACAGAAACTGGAAATGCTTCCGGTAGAATGCATCGTGCGCGGCTACATCACCGGCAGCGGCTGGGAAAGCTATAAAAAAGAAGGAAAGATTTGCGGCATCGGACTGCCGGAAGGCCTGCAGGAATGCCAGAAACTGCCCGAACCCTTATTCACTCCCTCCACCAAAGCGCCCGTGGGCGAACATGACATGAATATCTCCATGGAAGAAGGCGCCGTCTGGGTGGATAAGTTCTTCCCCGGCAAAGGCAAGGAATACATGGAAAAAATGCGCGACCTGACCCTGGCGCTGTACAAAAAATGCGCAGACTACGCCTTGGAACGCGGCATCATCATCGCCGATACCAAATTTGAATTCGGTCTGGACAAAGAAGGAAACGTGGTGCTGGGCGACGAAATGCTGACCCCGGATAACAGCCGCTTCTGGCCGCTGGAAGGCTACGAAGCAGGAAAATCCCAGCCTTCCTACGACAAACAATACGTACGCGACTATCTGAAATCCAGCAAGGCCGAAAGCCTGAACGAAGAAGTAACGGCCAAGACCGTAGAAAAATACAAAGAAGCCTACGAACTGCTCACCGGAAAGAAGTTCGCATAACGCAGCAATATCATCGCACAATCCTATAGCAAATGCAAAACGGCGCCTCCTGTATGGGGACGCCGTTTTTTATGCCATTATTGCCAGCAGAGCCTGTCAATTCTGCTCGCGCGCGGCGACGATATCTAACAGGTAGCAGGGGGTAAAGAACTTGTCCATGAACTGGTAGTAGCCCAGCAAGGGGAGCACGGCCTTGTACTGATCGGCCAGAAGGCCCTGTTCGATATGAATGTCATCCGGCCCGGCGATGACCAGGACGTTCTGGTCGTCCACCGAGTACGCCTTCCATTCGACCTTGTCTGTGGACGGGTTGCCGCAGCGTGCGAAATTGGTCCACATCTGCTGAACAGCCGTGAAGATCTCTTCGGGGATGTTGGTGCCATTGAAGGTGCTGTCCGTCCCCACGCCGCGAAAGTCGAACACGAACAGGAGCTCCACGGAATGCGCTGCCCCCATATCCGGGTTGCTGCCCGGGTACGACCAGTAGTAGCAGAACGTCTTGTTGAACGCGCTTTGGGCGTCGAGCTGTTGGAGCATGGGAACCCTGAACATGAGCTCATTTATGAACTCCGTCTCCACAAGTCCCGGCTCCTGATCCCTGCATACCCGCCGGAATTCTTCGTAATACTTCTTGTCCTCTTCCTTTAGGCAGTGGGCTGCGTCGCCCGCAGCGCGCCGGGCGTATAGTTTTTGTTCTTCCAGGCTCAGACACGGGCCCTCGCCCATGAACAGCCTCATCTCGTCGGCCGTGGTGCCTGCCATGATGGATATGTGCTTTGCGTAACCTTTCCGGTACAGCTCGATGGGCGCCTCGGGGAGCACCTCCGTTCCGTAGTAGGGACAGGATGTGAACTTGCCGACCGCTTCGACATACGCCTTCTGAAGCTCCTCTTCGGACAGCGCCATGATGTCGTCCATGGTCTGTAAGCGCAAAATAATCACCCGTCTGTAAAAGGAAGAATAAAAAAACTACCGGACATTGTGTCCGGTAGCAAGTTTCGTCATTTTTATTTGCAGTTTTCC
>NZ_DBMCWA010000023.1:0-34084 GCF_056977735.1 Succiniclasticum sp. | reverse complement strand
AGGCTGCGGGGCTTAGGTAGGTGTTTTGCATTGCTTGAAATGAGTTTTAAAAACTAGTGTTTTTTACTCATTGGTGTCTTGACATTTTACCGCTGGACTTACCGACCATAAAAAATGTTGTATGTAATTACAGCCTTAACAATACTTATAAAACGCAAACACATAAGAATCAGGAATACTGTTTCCCCTTAGCTCCTGCAGGACGGATGGAAACATCCCCTGCAATGACCTTTTCCAATGTTCCGTCCTCTTTTCTGACTACCAGCAGACCTTCTTTGTCAATATCCACAGCTGTTCCAAAATAGGTTTTATCAGGAGCAATTACTTTTACTGCCTGTCCTATGGTATCAGAGTACTTCCTCCACTCATCCAGCACCGGTCCAAATCCCTCTTTTAAAACGGTCTCATACAGTTCTTCAATATTTTTAAGGTAATCAGCCAGGATCTGTACACGATGAATCGGTTCCTGTGCAACATCCGCCACCGAAATGGCCAAATCTTTCAGTTCTTCAGGAATCAGGGATTTGGGTACATTGGTATTGATGCCTGTACCAATAACAATATAGTTAATCTTGCCAAATTCAGCGCTCATTTCTGTCAGGATACCTACCATTTTTTTCCCTTCTAACAGAACATCGTTGGGCCATTTGATTCTGGCATTGACACCTTTATATCTGTTAATTGCCTTAATAACGGCAACAGCCGCCAACAAAGTGCATTTGGAAGCTTCTGAAGGCATGAAGGGAGGCCGTAAGATTACGCTGCACCAGACCCCGCACCCCAAAGGCGAAAACCAGCCCCGGGACAGCCGCCCCTTGCCGTGGGTCTGTTCTTCCGCAACCACAACCAGACCGTCTGCACACCCCTGATCCGCCAGGCGCTTGCCCACTTCATTGCTGGAAGTGGCCTCTTTTAAATAATGGATATGATGCCCAATCCATTTTGTTTTCAGATGAACCGCGATTTCCTCCGGACTTACAAGATCCGGAGATTTATGTAAAATATAACCCTTCTTGGGAATCGATTCAATGTCATATCCCATATTTTTCAATGACTGGATATGCTTCCAGACCGCAGTACGGGAAATCCCAATCTTTGAGGAAATCTCCTCTCCCGAAACCGTTTCTGGCATACTTTCACGCAACAATCCTAAAATCTTCGAACGCATGATAACGCCTCCGCATTATATGATCATTAATTAAAACAAACGTTACACATCCGCTGACTGTAAACCTGTCTCACCGGCGATCTGCTCATTAGCCTGCAATACAGAACCGTCCTCTGTCAGATATCCCTGGTTCATAAGTTCCTGCAACTGCTTTCCATCCAGTGTTTCTTTCTGCATAAGGGTCTCTGCAATCAGCACCAGTTTATCCATATTATCCAAAAGAAGCTTTTCAGCCCCTTTGTAGGCTTCATCCATCAGACGGCGAACCTCTTCATCAATGACAGCTGCCACTTCATTGCTGTACTTTTCTCTTGCAATATCCCTGCCTAAGAAGACTTCTTCTTCCGGATGTCCGAACGTCATAGAACCCAGACGGTCGCTCATGCCGTACTGGCAAACCATTTTTCGGGCCAGTTCGGTAGCCCGCTGTAAATCACTGCTGGCCCCGCTGGAAATATCCTTCAGGACAATGGCTTCTGCTACCCGTCCGCCCAGAAGCATCTGTAATTCATCCAGCATTTCCGACTTTGTCTGGTAATTCCGGTCTTCTTTGGGAAGGCTCATGGTATAGCCACCCGCCCGGCCCCGGGGTATGATCGTAACCTTATGTACTACGCTCACATCATTGTGAAGAAGTCCAACCAGCGTATGTCCGGTCTCATGATATGCCGTCAGCTTTTTCTCAGGCTCGCTCACCAGATGACTGCGGCGTTCCGGTCCCATAACCACCCGCTCCGCAGCTTCATTCATAGCCTTCATGTCAATCATGGGAACATTGCGACGGGCTGTCAGCAGAGCTGCTTCGTTTACCAGATTTGCCAGATCCGCCCCGGTAAAACCGGTAGTCTGTTTGGCAATGGTAGCCATGTCAACATCCGGCGCCATGGGTTTTCCTTTAGCATGCACCTGCAATATTGCTTCACGTCCCCGCATATCCGGACGATCTACTACAATCTGACGGTCAAACCGCCCCGGCCGTAGCAATGCATGGTCCAAAATATCCGGACGGTTCGTAGCCGCAATCATAATAATGCCTTCATTGATGCCGAAACCATCCATTTCAACCAGCAGCTGGTTCAGCGTCTGCTCTCTTTCATCGTGACCGCCGCCTACACCGGCGCCGCGCTGACGGCCCACCGCATCAATTTCATCTATGAAGACGATACAGGGCGCATTCTTCTTGGCCTGATCAAACAGGTCACGCACCCGGGAAGCACCGACACCTACAAACATTTCCACAAAGTCTGAACCGGAAATCGTGAAAAAAGGAACACCGGCCTCCCCTGCCACAGCACGGGCCAGCAGCGTCTTTCCGGTACCGGGAGGACCATACAGCAGCACACCTTTGGGAATCTTTGCGCCCAATGCATTATAACGCTGCGGATGTTTTAAAAATTCCACAACCTCTTGCAGTTCCTGCTTTGCTTCATCTGCACCGGCTACATCCTTGAATGTAATCTTATTTTTACTCTCATCATAGCGGCGGGCGTTACTCTTGCCAAAATTCATCATCCGGCTGCCTCCGCTGCTCTGGTTCATCAGCATAAACCAAAGGCCCACAATTAACACCATGGGAAGCAGCGTACTCAGCAATGTTGCCCACCAGGGAGTCTGTGGTGGCAGTTCTGCCTTGATTTCCACATCACGGGAACGGAGCGTTGAAATCAGAGTAGAATCATTAGGCGCAACCGTCGTAAAGGTCTTTCCGTCTTTTAACAGACCCGTAATAGAATTCTCACTAATCGTAACAGACCGTACCTCATCTTGCTGTACATGCTTCATGAATGCCGTATACGATATATCTGTCTTGCTTGCATTGCCGGCAGAATAATGATCCATCGCCCAAATTGCCGCAATTACAATTAATAAATAAAAGGCAACGTTTTTAAAAAATTTAAACAAAAACGTTTCCTCCTTTCCGAAGTACTCTAACCGAAATTCAAAGACTGTTAAGTCCGTGCATAAACCACCGGCTTCAACACACCAATATAAGGAAGGTTCCGGTAATCGCCCGCATAATCAAGGCCATAACCAACTACAAACTCATCCGGAATGGTAAATCCCACATAATCCGCATGCATACCATTCTGTCTGCGTTCTTCCTTATCGCACATGGCAATCGTTTTAACGGAAGCCGGTTTCTTGGTCTCCAACAGCGACTTAACTCTGGCAAAGGTCAGCCCCGTATCAATGATGTCATCCACCAGAAGGACATGCATGCCTGCAATATCATCCGCCACATCCAGTCGGACTGCTACGCTGCCGGAAGTAGATGTATTGTTTCCATAGGACGATGCCACCATAAACTCCATACGAACCGGTATGGACATGGCCCGGCTCAGGTCGCAGGCAAAGTAGGCTGCCCCTTTCAGAAGACAGATAATGATAACACGTTTCCCTGCATATTCTTTGGAAAGTTGTTCCCCCATCTCCTGTACTCTCTGCTTAATCTGTTCTTCCGTAATCAAAACCGCTTTTATATCTTCATGCATAAGAGACACCTTCCTTAATTATTTAATATTTATAAACAGCCAGCCCTCATCCCGGGCCGGGACTTCCATACTGCTTTTCTCTTCTTCCCATCGGGCATTGGCTATTCCGGGAATCCATACGATTTCATTCCCTGCTGCAGCGACTACCAGACGGTCTCTGTCTTCCACAGGCACCTTACGTTCAATCAGATACTTTTTCAGTGTTTTATGCCCGGTTCCTTTTAATGGGAATATCCTGTCTCCCGCCTGTCTGTAGCGGAACACCAGCGAATTCCCCAGCCTTTTCAACTGGCACAACGGGTAAATCATCTGTTTCCGGTATTGATATGCCGGCTTTTCTTTTTCAATACTAATCTGAACTACCCGATGGTCCGGAAAGAAAATTTCCAACATTCCTTTTCTGCTGTCAGATAAACCGGCGAAGTTACATTCCAAATTGACTGAATAGCTCCACGCAGTTTCCTCTTGCTGAACCTTTAATTTCCCTTCAGAGAATAATATTAGTTTACCATAAGAATATAATGCTTGCCAACTGCCTGGCAGTAAAATTTTTTTACCGCTGTCATGATTGATCAGTAACTGTTCCAAATCTTCCAGATTGACCCCGGATAATTCTCCCGTAGCCCCCGAAAGATGCCAGAACCGGCGCAACACCCTGAAGCGCAATGCTGCAGGGATGTCTTCCCATGAATCTGCCAACAAAACACCGTTCTGTGTTTCCGCTGGGAAAACCCACCTTTTTTTAAATTCTGCTTCAGCCAGTTTCTCCAAATAATCCCCATCGGTTTGAAGATGTTCTGCTGTCCTGCATAAAATATCCGTAACAGCTGGCGAAAAATCGCTTTTCAACAACGGAAACAGGACCTTCCTAATCCGGTTGCGCATGTAATGCAGATCCTCATTCGTTGCATCTTCCCGCCAAACGATTTCTCTGTCCCTGCAATATTTCCTCAGTTCTACCGCTGAAAGGGTCAAAAACGGGCGCAAAACCCTGTTACAGCGAAACCGGATAGCCCCCAGGCCACGTGTTCCCGAACCGCGCAGCAGGCGCAGCAGGAATGTCTCTGCCTGATCATCCTTCTGATGTGCTGTAAGAATAAAGTCAGCTCCTGTTTCCTCCGCACATTGTATAAGCGCCTGATAACGAAGTCGCCGTGCAGCATCTTCCAGGGACAGTTTTTCATTTTTTCTTAATTCCTGTGCATCAACATGCCTGCAACAGAATATCATGCCCCTTTTCCGGCAAAACTCTTTAACATAAGCCGCATCTTCCAGGCTTTCTCTACCCCGGATTCCATGCTCTACATGACACACAGTAAAGCTGAATCCACAGCATTGTAACGCATCAGCCAGAGCCAGGGAATCCGCACCACCGCTCACTGCAGCCACATATTTTTTTGTTACATCCAGCGTTTCCCTTAAAGTACGGCAAACTTTTTCAGACACAGTTTCTTTCATAATCATCCCATATTCTGCCATTGGTCTGCTTACGGCCACACCCTGTTGCCTGGCAATTATACCTGAAAAACAAAAAAGGCACCCGTACTGAGTGCCAGATTTTTACCGATCACGGCTCGCACCACGGCCTCCACGCTTGGATTCCGTATTTCTGCGCAGATCCAACAGACGATCATCACTGTCTTTCATAAACTTGGATAATTTGTCTTCAAAAGACAACGGACCTGCCTGGCGGGGAACCCGCTTCTCTACAGCAGGTGCTTCTTTGGGCCTGACAGGCTTTGCAGGAGTTTCCGGTTTTTCTTCAAGCTGTTTCAAAGAAAGCGCTATCTTTCCGCGGGCGTCAATTGACAGCACTTTAGCCCTGACCTTCTGATGCTCTTTTAAATAGTCGTGCACATCCTTTACATATACATTGGATACCTCGGAAATATGAATCAGCCCGACTTTTCCTTCGGGAAGCTGAAGAAACGCGCCAAAATTTGTAATGCCGGTCACTTCACCTTCTACGACAGCTCCAATTTCAATTGCCATAAAACTAAAAATCCTCCTGCTCTAAAAATAAGACTTCTTAATTTTACCATCAGAAAAGAATCAGTGTCAATAAAAATGCTAATTTTCAGCCTTTTTTTTAGTACTTTCTACCTTATCCTGCTTTTCTTTTGGTTCTTTTTCATCTTCTGTAACCTTTTTATCTTCCTGTTCCACTTTATCCTTTACTATAAAAATAGGCACTTCATCCTTTTTTACATAATTATGATCCTCACGTGCCAGTTTTTCAATATACTTAGGATCATACAGCCGTTTCCTCTCGGCTTCCAGATCTGCCTGCACTTTCTGCAGTTCCTCTACTCGTTTCTGAGTTGCTTCCGTCTCCTTCTGTATCTGGTAAATTTTATATTCCTGCCGGCCTAAAATCGCGACAAAGATGATAACCAGGACAATCAGTACCCGTCGGAAATCTCTTGCTATCCGGTTTTTCTTTTCATTATCACGAGCAGCCATGCCATTCACTCCCCTCATGGAAAAACCTGTTGTAGTTTAGTATAACAAAAAAACAGAAGACAGGCAATGCCTGTCTTCTATATGTATTGCAAACTTAATCAGCCGTTACTTCGTTTTCTTTTGCTTCATCCCAGAACCGGTCCAGTTCCTCCAGAGAATACTCATTCCACGCTTTTCCCGATTCCGTCACGCGCTTCTCCACATGCGCAAAACGTGTTGCAAAGCGGTTGTTACAACGATTTAAAGCCGTTTCACTTTCCAGTCCCAGATGACGGGCAAAATTAACAAGCGAAAAATACAGATCGCCTAATTCCCATTCCATTGCTTCCTGATTCTGTAAAGCCGCAGCTTCACAGAATTCTTTCCATTCTTCCAAAACCTTTTGCTTTACGTCTTCCGTTTCTGTCCAATCAAACCCGACCTTGGCAACCCTTCTCTGTATTTTATGGGCCCGCAGCAGGGAGGGAAGCCCTTTATAGATACCATCAAGCACCCGCTTCCGTTCCGGTTTTTCCTGCAGCTTGATCGCCTCCCAATTGGTGAGCACTTCATCACTGTTGGATACCTTGACCGTACCGAATACATGGGGATGCCGCTCTATCAGTTTATCCGTCACGCCGTCAATGACATCCTGCAGGGTAAACATTCCTTTTTCCTCCGCCATGCGGGCATGGAATACCACCTGCATCAGGATGTCCCCCAGTTCTTCTGCCATACCATGAGGATCTTTATCATCTACAGCTTCCAGAAACTCATAGCATTCTTCAATCAGGTTAGCACGGATCGTATCAAAGTCCTGCTCCCTGTCCCAGGGACAACCGCCAGGCTCACGTAATACCTGCATCACATCCGCAAGGGGGCGCACGTCAAAATTCGTTTTGCGTTTCAACAACGGGAAACGGTTCCAACAGCCTGTTACATCTGAAGCAGCGGTTTCCGATAATGTCCCGAAAGTTCTGCCAGCTGCTTCCTCCTTCATGTCTGAGAAAGAAGACCCATTTTTAACCTGATCATCTTCTCCGGATCCATCCATTCCATGAAGAACAGACCGCAACACCTCCTGCGGCTGACGGGGGATGAACACGCTGGTCAGATGGTCAATTTCAGACTGCCTGTCAATCTCAAAAAGCGGTACCTTACGGCAAATCTCATCGTCCAGTCCCAGATTGTGAAGAAAATACAGTTCCGTTTCGTCCGGCAGAACATCCATCAGGGAAAGCTTCATATCAGAAGCTACCATTTTATTATAAACCTGTGTCACCATCAGAGGGTACTGTCCCGCATCCGCCAGAGCCGAAAAGTCCTGGGCGTCGATAATCCGCAGACCGTCAATCGGATCGATACCCAGCGTTACATACGCAAGGTCCAAAAAACTCATGGCAGGTTTAACAGTCAGAGGGACACCGCATTTTTCCGCTTTTTCCCGCAGCAACACCACCGTCCGTTCCGCTACCAGCGGACTTCCGGGAACCGCATAGACCACATCTTTTTCCCTGGCCTGTTCTATTACAAAAGATGAAATTTTATCATACACTTCTTCAAATGTTGCTTCCTTTTCATACCATGCATCACAGGAAATATACGAAATACCGCGATGCTTTAATTCCGCAACAGTTGGATGGATTTCCGTCCGCAGGATTACAAACCGTTCTTCCAGCAGTTTTAATGTTTCCAGAGACAGATGTCCGGCAGCTCCAGGTCCCAGGCCTACAACAGTCAGTGTTCCTTTTATATTACTTTTTTCACAGTTGATTTTATTTTCCGGCTCCATACATACAACCTCCGTCCGCTCTTTTAATTTTAACGTCTTCTGTTTTTCAACACATTTCAAAGTATATCTGCCTGTTATAGTACGCAATACCTTGCACTATCTATCAAAAAATTTTCCGTATAAGTTTTCCGATTACCGGCAGTTGCAACGCTTCTTCCCGGGTCAGGCAGCCCAACAGCACCAGTGCAGCTCCGTAAACCAGAACCGATACAACCATACCGATAAATAAAGCAACAACGACACTTCCCTTATCCATAAAGAACAAGGATGCCATTTTTCCAGCAAGCCCCATACCAATCGAAGCCAACAGAATTTTCATGCTTTCTCTGACAGGAAACGGAATCCCGTTACGGTACAGGAAAAAGATATTGATGGCAGCTACCATGGCAAAATTAAGGTTCGAGGCCCAGGCCGCGCCCAAAATATGGAAGGCAGCCACAGAGGTGAACTGCCAGACCGCTACGGCCTTTACTACGGCGCCGAACAGCATATTCCACATGGGGATAGCCGTTTTCCCTATCCCCTGCAACGCTCCTGTAGTAACCTGGAAAATTCCCAAAAAGGCAATGGACGGAGCCAGATGGGCAATTACGGACGCCGCTTTCATCGTACCGTATAATGTGCCGGATATGGGGCCGGCCAGCGCCCACATCCCCACAGAGGCCGGAGCCACTACAAGCACACAGATTTTAAATGCAGATGCCGTTTTGCGCAACACTTCATCAGATAACCGCAGCGCACAGGCTTCCGAAACTGCCGGCACGAGGCTGGCCGCCAACGACATGGAAGGAATCGTTGCCATCATCATCAGAGGCTGGGCCATACCAGTAAGATAACCGAACAGCGTAGTAGCCGATTCCACGCCAAAACCTGCCCTTCCCAGCCCATTCGGAACCAGAAGCATATCAATACTGCTGGTAACCGGTATCAGCAGGTTTGCACAGGAAACAGGAACAGCCAGTAAAACCAGCCGTTTAGCGATAGAAGACACGCTTTCTTCCACGGTTTCTGCCTGCCCCGCAATTTTTTGTTTCCAGTCCTTGCGGGCCTTCCGATAAAACCAGGTAAGCACAATCAGTCCTGTCAGTCCGCCCGGCACCGCACCAAACGCTGCGCCGGCAGCTGCATATTCCAACCCACGGGGAAGGAAAAAATAAGCCAGACCGACCATAACAAGTACGCGTATCATCTGTTCCAGAATCTGGGAAACAGCCGGAGGCGTCATCATCTGGTAACCCTGAAAGTAGCCCCTGAAGCTTGCCAGTATACTGGAAAAGAAGACTGCAGGCGTCAATACAACCAATGCATAATACGCCCGGCTGTCACGGAGCCACCCGCTACTTACGAGATAACCGGCCAGCCCGTACAGAGTCAGGGCAAAAAACAAACCAAATACTGCCATCAGCCCTAACGTAACCTTAAAAATCCGATGGGCCTGAGCGTAATCATTTTTGGCCACCTTTTCTGCCACAATAATGGAGACCGCCACCGGCACGCCGGCCGAACAGATTGAAAGCATCAGAAGGTAAACAGGATAAGCCATCTGATATAAACCGATACCCTCACCCCCTAACAAGCGGGACAGCAGGATGCGGTTCACTGAGCCAATGACCTTAACCATCAGTCCGGCGACAGTTAAAATCAGCGCTCCTTTCAGAAATTTATCCTTACCCATTTTCGGCTCCCATCACAAATATATCTAAAACTACATATTTACATTTATTTTATCAGTTTGACCAGATTCTTTTCAAGCCAGTCCAGCGGCTCGATTTCCAACCGGGATGTGCGGAACACCAGCACATTTTCCCTTCCTGGAAGCAATTGCATATAACGATTGTTCTTTTCCGCCATTTTTACCAACGCTTCCCCGTTAACCTCCGAATGCTGCGCAAAGGTAACGCGGATCATACCTGCACGCACACTGATCCGGAGGATTTTCAGCTTGCGGCATACCGCCCTTACCTTGGCCAGGCGCCATAACAGTTCCACTTCTTCCGGCGGTGTTCCAAAACGGTCGATAATTTCATCCAGCAAATCCTCTTCCCCACCCCAGGCCAGTTCTACAAAACGGCGATACAATTCCAGCTTGTAACGGGGATTGGCAATATAGGAATCCGGAATATACGCATTCAAAGGAATTTCCAGAATAGGATCGGGCTCCCGCTCCACATCCGCAGAATTGTTCTGAAGCCGTTTGATAGTCTGCTCCAGCAAATCGCAATACGCGGCAAAACCGATACCGGCAATATATCCGTGCTGCTGCGGCCCCAGCAAGTTACCTGCGCCGCGGATTTCAAGATCCCGCATGGCTATCTTGAACCCGGCGCCCAATTCTGTAAAATCGCGAATAGCCTGCAGCCGTTTGGATGCCACTTCGCTGAGGGACTTGTTTCGTCTGTACATAAAGTACGCATAGGCCAGACGGGAAGATCGTCCTACACGGCCCCTCATCTGGTAAAGCTGGGAAAGTCCAAAGTTTTCCGCCCCTTCCACGATGATGGTATTAGCCAGGGGCACGTCCAGTCCGTTCTCCACAATGGTAGTACACAGCAACACATCGCAGCTGCCTTCATAGAACGAAATCATAGCCTCTTCCAGCCGGTCTTCGCTCATCCGCCCATGACCGACACGCACCTGGATGCCCGGCACCAGTTTATTCAGCCGCTCTGCAATAGCAGGAAGCCCGGCGATGCGGTTATGTATATAATAAATCCGGCCGCCCCGACGCAATTCCCGTTCCAATGCTTCTTTAATCATGCCTTCGTCATATTCTGCCACGTACGTTTCCACCGGCAGACGGTCTTCCGGCGGCGATTCAATCAGACTCATATCCCGGCTGCTGACAAGGGCCATGTGCAACGTTCGTGGAATCGGCGTGGCAGACAACGCCAATACATCAATGCCCTTCTTCCACTGTTTAATCTTTTCCTTCTGGGCCACACCAAAGCGTTGCTCTTCATCAATAATCAGGAGTCCAAGGTCATGAAACACCACATCCGCCTGTAACAGCCGGTGGGTTCCAATAATCATATCAATATGGCCCTGTTCCAGTTTTTTCAGTGTCTGACTGATTTCCTTTCCGGCAACAAACCGGCTCACCATAGCAATCCGTATACCAAAAGGTTCCAGTCGTTCCCGGCATGTAAGCATATGCTGCTGTGCCAGTACCGTCGTCGGCACTAACAGCGCAACCTGTTTTCCATCCATGACTGCTTTAAAAGCCGCCCGCAGAGCCACCTCCGTTTTACCATAGCCCACATCGCCGCACAAAAGCCGGTCCATGGGAATTGGTTTTTCCATATCTGCCTTAATCTCCTCAATCGCCTTCAGCTGATCCGGTGTTTCCTCAAAGGGAAACCGTTCCTCAAACTCACGTTGCAATTCCGTGTCCGGCGAATAGGCATATCCGTTGGTAATCTTTCGCAGCGCATACAGGCGGATCAGTTCCTCCGCCAATTGGGTAATAGCCGTGGAAGCTTTGGTTTTCATCCGTTTCCAGTCTGCGCCGCCCATTCTGGAAAGCCTGGGGGTAATCCCCTCACTGCCCACATACTTGTGCAGACGGCCGACCTGATCTACCGGTACATACAGCCTGTCGCTGCCCGCATACTGTAACAGCAGGTAATCCCGGTGCATACCGTCCACCAGCATGGTTTCCACTCCAATATAACGGCCGATGCCGTGTATATCATGTACTACATAATCGCCGCCCCTGATATCGGTAAAATACTGAATCTGAGCGCCTTTATGTTTTGATTTGAAGCGATGGCGCCGCTGCAATCCGTAAATATCGTTTTCGGTCAGCAGCAACCAGTCTTCATTCCAGAACCGGAAGCCGTTGAACAGTTCCCCAAATCCGACATTTACTTTATGAGCATCTTCCGGCCCGTCCTCCAGACAAACAGACGGTATCCCCCGTTGTTGCAGGCTCTCCGCTATCCCCCTTGCCTTAAGCACCGTATTCATCATGATGTAGGGCTGGACCCCTCCGTCCAGCAGATTCTGCAAATCCTCGATCAACCGGTCGATACTGCGGTTATAGGAGGTAACCCTGCGTACCGGCACCTGCATATGGATAAAATCCGTAAAGCAATTGGTATCCAAAGCAGAAACTGCAACTCTGGCCTGCTTTTCTTCCATCTCCCAAATCTCATCCGGGTTCCACAGTTCGTCCTGATACGTCAGCCCTTCTTTATACAAATGTGTCAGCGTTTCCTTCATCTGCATGGGTTCATCTATGACAAACAGCGTATCCGCCACCCCATAGTCCCTCAGGTACGCATCAAACCTGTCTTCATTCTGTACGTTCAGTGGAGCGATTTTCAGATTATCGACATTTCCCAGCGAACGCTTTGTTTCCATATCATACAGACGGATACCGTCAATGTCTGCGTCAAACCACTCAATACGGGCGGGGTTCGGACTGTTCAGGGGAAATACATCGATGATGCCACCCCGTACCGAAAATTGTCCGATAGTATCTACCTCATCGGTGCGTTCATACCCAATGGCAGCCAGTTTTTCAATAATCTGTCCCTGTTCCATCGTCTCGCCTGTCGTAAGCACCAGACTGTTCCGGGACATCCTGGACGGACGTGCCTGCTTCTGCAGCAACGCTTCTGCTGTAACGAACACGATTCCCTTTTCTTCGCCACCGATCATGCGCAGGGCAGCCGCCCGCCCTGCCTGGATTTCCAGATTCCGGGTATCTGCCTGTACCCTGGGCAGATTCGTGGGATAAAACTCCTGTACCGGCACTTCCGGATACAAATAAGAAAACGTCTGCCTGTACTCCCTCACCGCGTCGCGTCCGGATACCAGAAGCACCAGTGTTTTCGCCTTCACTGCCTGTTGCAGGGCGCACAAATACAAGGCTTTGACAGTTCCGTCCAGCCCTGAAAGTACACATCCTTTTCTTTTTTTATACAACATCGCTGCGGCCTTCAGTTCCTTTACCGCAGCCAGGCGTTCCAATAAGCGTTTTTTCATGAATATTAATGTCCCAAGCTAATCACAAAAAGAGGTCAGGGCAAGGCCGTGACCTCTGTAATATGGTAACACAAATTATTACTAAACTCAACGTTGAATGAAGATCGTTTTACGGAAAATTCACATCACAGAACCCTTTCGCTATTTTCCCAGCTTCGCTTCAATAGCCGCCAGCCTGGCTTCCAACTTCGCATTCTGCTCTTTGATAGCTGCATTTTCCGCTTCCAGGGTTTGAATCTTTGCTTCCTGCTCCGCATTAGCTTTCATCTGTTCTTCCAGCACTGCTTCCTGTACCCTCAGCTGCTTTGCCATCACTGCCTTGCTCGTAGTAAAGCCTTTATCCAGCGCAATAGAGATACCTGCGTTCACCATGCTCTCACCATTGCCCATGCTGCCGCCGATGCTGAACATCAGGTTATCCTGCGGACGGTAGAACAGGCCCATGTCCCGTATAATATGATCGTCAATGACAGGGCCAGGACGATCCCCAGCCCTATCATGAAATACTTTTTCATAGGTACCCCCATATAATGAAATGTAACCGAATAAAGAAATTTCTAATCATTTCATTATATCACAAAAAAAGAAGCTGCCAAAGCAGCTTCCCGCTTTATACCGTTTTCTTACAGATTTTCTTTCAGGAATGCCTCCAACGCTGCGGCAGCTGCCGCCTCATCAGCACCTTCTGCTGCCACGGTGATCGTTTCTCCCTGTTTTACGCCCAGGCCCATCACAGCGAAAAGTTTCTTCAGGTCAGCTTTCTTCTCTCCTTTAGCTGCCGTCAGGCTGCTGGCAAACTTTTTGGCTTCTTTAACCAGTGCTCCCGCCGGCCTCGCATGGATTCCCACCGTATCTGTAATCGTATAAGTGAATGTTTTCATCGACGCATCCCTTTCTTTTATACTGCTGTAACGAATGTCACTCTGCTCTTTTCCTGCTTTCATCCCGTAAATCCAACTGGAGCACTTTGTTCCGCAGCGGTAATATGCTGGCGGCAGGAACTGAAAGCTCATCAATGCCCATTCGCAAAAACGTTTCCGTCAGAGACAGGTCGGCACCCAGCTCGCCGCAGATGCCCACCCAGATACCCTCTTTATGTGCATTTCGCACCGTCATCCCGATAAGCCGCAACACCGCCGGGTGATGGGGATCAAAAAACGCGCCCAGCCTGGTTTGCTGCCGGTCAATGGCCAGCGTGTACTGGGTCAGGTCGTTGGTTCCCAGGCTGAAGAAATCCACTTCTTTGGCCAGCTCGTCGCTGATCAGGGCCGCCGCCGGTGTTTCAATCATTATTCCGGTCTCAATGGATCCGGCACAGGGGATCCCTTCCGTTTTAAGCTGTGCCATTACCTCCCGCAGCAATGCCCTGGCCTGCCGTACCTCGTCCAAGGAAATAATCATAGGGAACATGATTGCCAGATGTCCGTAAACAGAAGCCCTGCATAAGGCCCGCAGCTGGGTTTTGAAAAGTTCCGGCCGGGTCAGGCAGAGACGTATGGCCCGCAGGCCAAGTGCCGGATTTTCTTCCGGATCAAGCGCAAAGTAGTCTGCCTTCTTGTCCGCCCCGATATCCAGCGTACGGATCACTACCCGTTTGCCCCGCATGGTTTCCAATACCTCTTTGTAAACAGCAAATTGTTGCTCTTCCGTGGGGTAATCGTCGTTTTCAAGATACAGGAACTCGCTCCGGAACAGACCGATGCCTTCCGCGTCACCGTCAATCACACCCGGCAGATCCGCCATATGGCCCGCATTGGCGTACAGCAACACGTTCTGCCCATCCCTGGTCACACTTTTCTTGCCCCGGACCTGCTCCAAAAGCACCCGTTCCTGCTGTTCCTTCTCATGTTTTTCCCGCATAACGGCTAGAGTTTTCTCATCCGGATCCACATACACTGTCCCGGTAAAACCGTCTACAACTGCCGTTTTCCCATTCCATTCACGGTCAGGATCCGCCCCGGTTCCGATTATCATGGTAAGGCCCAGGTTCCTGGCCAGAATAGCCGTATGGGACGTGGAGCTCCCCGCGGACAGCACAACGCCCAAAATCTTGTCTGTGTCCAATTGCATCATCTCGCCGGGAGCCAGGTCATCTGCTGCCAGGATCACCTTATCGCTGACAGAAAAGGAATCCGGTATCCCGCGCAAAACCCGGCCCACCCGTTGCGAAATGTCAAGCACGTCTACAGCCCGTTCCCGCAAGTACTCATCCTCCATACCGCGGAACATGGCAGCCAGCTCTTCCGCTGTCTGCGCAACGGCGGCTTCCGCACTCAGCCCTGCTTCCCGGATGCGCTCTTCCACGCCCTCCGTATATTCGTCGTCCTCCAGCATCATCTGGTGAATATCAAATATAGCCGCGTCTTCCTCTCCCACCGTTGCCAGCGCTTTGTCATAGAGACGACGCAGCTGCGCAAGGGCTTCCGCCCGGGCCGACCGGAAACGGGCCAGTTCTGTTTCCGGGTTCCGTACGCCTTTAACTTCTGCACCGGTCATATTTCGTTGAAACACCGCCAGCGGCCCGATGCAGATTCCACCACATATTGGCTTTCCTGTTATCGTAAGCATAAAGTCTCACCTCTTTTGCTCCCGCTGTTCCAGACCATGCCGTGAGATATTCGGCAATTAAAGTCATGTGTCACAGTATCTTTTCTAAAAAACACCCTCACTCCAAAACCATGTTCAGAGTGAGGGTCTGGATCTACCTATTTTTCAAGCGTTAACGCTGCCGCAATAAAGTCACGGAACAACGGGTGTGCTTTTGTAGGTCGGGATTTGAATTCCGGATGGAACTGGCAGCCCAGGAACCAGGGATGTTCCGTCTGCGGAAGTTCTACAATTTCTACCAGACGGTCGTCCGGGGAAATGCCGCCCAGCACTAGACCGTGTTCAGTCAGAACGTCCCTGTATTCATTATTAAATTCATAACGGTGACGATGACGTTCATACACCAGCGGCTGTCCGTACGCTTTATCCGTCAGGGTGCCTGGATATACCTTGCAGGGATACAGACCCAGGCGCATGGTACCGCCTTTGTCTTCAATGTCAACCTGATCCGGCATCAGGTCGATCACCGCCGGAACCTCAGCCTTGAACTCGCTGCTGTTGGCGTCTTTCAGGCCGCAGACATTCCTTGCGAACTCAATGACCGCGCACTGCATGCCCAGACAGATGCCAAAGAACGGGATTTTGTGTTCACGGGCGTAACGTACAGCGGAAATTTTCCCTTCGATCCCCCGGTCGCCAAAGCCTCCGGGAACCAGAATGCCACCTACACCTTTAAATACTTCGTCCAGATCGGTATCTTTCGCTTCAATATGCTCCGCATTTACCCAGCGGATATCCAGCTCTGCTTCATTATGCAGGGCCGCATGCTTCAGAGACTCCGTGATACTGATATAGGCGTCCTGCAGTTCTACGTATTTGCCAACGACGGCAATAGTCACCTTCTTGTCGTAATGTTTCAGAATCCGTTTCACCATGTCGTGCCAGCCGGACATATCCTTCGGTTTTAATGGCATATCCAGCTTCTGCAGAACAATATCATCCATGTGCTGTTCTTCCAGCAGCTGCGGCACTTCGTAAATGCTCTTGGCCGTCAGGTTCTGGATGACCGCTTCCTTGTCCACGTCACAGAACATGGCCAGCTTGGCAATCATATCCTCGGACATGGGATGCTCGCTGCGGCATACCAGGATATCCGGCGTAATACCGATGCTGCGCAGTTCCTTGACGCTGTGCTGGGTGGGCTTCGTTTTCAGCTCCCCGGCTGCGCCGATATACGGAACCAGCGTCACATGGATGTACAGCACATCATTCTTGCCCACATCCTTTTTTACCTGGCGGATCGCTTCCAGAAACGGCAGGCTTTCAATATCGCCCACCGTGCCGCCGATTTCCGTGATCACGAAATCCGCATTGTCATTATTGCCTACCCGGAACACCCGGGATTTAATTTCATTGGTAATATGGGGAATGACCTGCACCGTACCGCCCAGATAATCGCCCCGCCGTTCTTTCGTAATCACAGACTGGTAAATTTTTCCGGTCGTCACATTGGAACTCTTGGACAGGTTGATGTCAATAAAACGTTCATAATGGCCCAGATCCAGATCTGTTTCGGCCCCATCGTCTGTAACGAATACTTCCCCATGCTGATACGGGCTCATGGTACCCGGGTCAATGTTAATATACGGATCAAATTTCTGTACCGTAACCTTATATCCTCTGCTCTTCAATAAACGGCCCAAAGAAGCCGCGGTGATTCCCTTTCCCAATGAAGAAACCACGCCGCCTGTCACGAAAATATACTTGGTAGCCATTGCTATACCCGTCCCTTCTGATCCGTAATCGTATACTTTGCCGACCAAAACACTTTACATATACAATTCCCGTTCGCAAAAATAAATTACATTTATCACTATTATAGAAATAAAATCAAGGAAACTCAAGTCAAAATTTACAGCCTTGCAAAATCCGTAAAATATTCCTGATTTACCGGCTGCATGTTACATTTTTTCCGGAGCGGATACGCCCAAAATAGACAAAGCGTGACGGATCACATGTCCCACAGCCATAACCATGGCCAGCCGCGCCTGCTGCAGTTCTTCGTTCACGCCCAGGATACGGCACTGATTGTAGGCAGAATGGAACAGACCGGCCAGGTCGTACACATAATGGGCCACCTGCTGCACCGCCCGTTCCTTTGCCGCTTCCGCCAGCATTTCCGGATACCCGCCCAGCTTTTTGATCAGGTCTACTTCCACCGGTTCCGTCAGCAGTTTATAGTTGCCAGTACCCCGCACGGTGATGCCTGCCTCCGCCACCTGCCGCATAATGCTGCAGATCCGAGCATGGGCATACTGCACATAGAATACCGGGTTGTCATTGGATTTTTTAACCGCCAGATCCAGATCGAAATCCAGCTGGCTGTCGATAGAACGCATCACAAAGAAGAACCGGGCTGCATCTGTGCCGACTTCATCGATCAGTTCGTTCAGCGTTACGCTCTGGCCGGTCCGCTTGGACATCTTCACTTCCTGCCCGTCCCGCAGCAGGCGCACCATCTGCAGCACCAGAATTTCCAGCTGTTCCGGCTTAAAGCCCATGCACTGCATGGCCGCCTTCATCCGGGCAATATACCCGTGATGGTCCGCGCCCCACAGGTTAATGACCCGGTCAAAGCCCCGGTTGAATTTATTGGTATGGTATGCAATATCCGCCGCGAAATACGTGGGTACGCCGTTGTCACGGATTACCACCCGGTCTTTGTCATCGCCGAATTCCGTAGATTTCAGCCACAACGCACCATCCCGCTTTTCCATATATCCTTTTTCCAGCAGATAATCACAGGCTTCCTTAATTTTATCTGCCTCGTGCAGTGTCTTCTCACTGAACCACACATCAAAATGAACATTAAAACGTTCCAGATCTTCCCTCAGCGCCGCCAGCTTTTCCTGATAGGCAATGGTTTTGAACTCTTCCAGCCGCTGCGCTTCATCCATCTGCAGGAAACGATCCCCGTACTTGTTGATGATGCGCTGGGCCGTATCAATAATGTCGTGACCGTGATAGCCGTCGTCCGGGAATTCACAGGGCTGCCCCAGCAGTTCCAGATACCGGGCGTTGACGGAACGGGCCAGGTTGTTCATCTGGTTGCCCGCATCGTTGATGTAATATTCCTGCTCCACATCGTAACCGGCTGCTTTCAGCAGATTGGACAGCGCGCTGCCTACCGCTGCGCCCCGGCCGTGCCCTACATGCAGGGGACCGGTCGGATTGGCGCTGACATATTCCACCTGGATCTTCTCGTCAGAAGCTTTGGGCAGGTTGCCGTAATTCTCCCCGGCTTCCACAATGTGGGCCAGCATATCGTACACCCAGTCCGGATTCAGATAAAAATTCAGAAAGCCCGGCCCGGCAATTTCCATTTTATTTACATAGGCGCAGTCCAGATGCTCCACAATATACTGGGCCAGCACGCGCGGATTGCAGCGCAGCGCCCGGGCCGACTGCATGGCAAAATTGGTGGCGAAATCGCCGAACTCTTTCTTGGGCGGCACCGTCAGCTGCACCTCCGGCAGCGTGCCACCTTTCACGACACCGTCAGCAATGGCAGCCTCTGCTGTTTTTATAATTGCGTCAGCCAAAATGGTCTTTATGTCCACGCTCTTAATCCTCCATTTATCTGTTCATCTTTCTTAAGGAAAACCCTGATTTATTCGTATGCACGGTCATCGCATAAACTCATTAAACCTGTGTCTCCCCAAATCAACTATCTTAAATCTACTGTAATTGCCGTGCTCATCCGGTTTACATCCGCAGCCGCATAGACAAGATCGTATTCCAGCTGTATCTTCCAGCCATAGGGCAGCTTTTTGACGCGCACCTTCTTTGTTTTCGTTTCAATGGGGATCATCAGGTACGGCGTCCGGTAATCTCCGGTGTAACTGCCACCTTCCGCAAATTCCTGATGCATTTCATACGCACCGTGCCGGATCAGGGAAACCTGGGATGCGTTCCACTTGACCGTGGTGGTCGTCCCCGCCAGGCCAGAAGCTTCCGTTTCCTCATACCGGGCATAACAGTACCCGTTTTTTTCAATAAAGGTTCCGGAGTTCACCGTTTCCAGCCGGGTCGTCCCGTCACTGTTGCGGGAAACGCCCGACACTGTAATTATTGCTTTCTGCATGCAGCCTCCGGGCTCGCTTCTTGGATTTCATAAATTTCTTAGTAAAAACTGTCACGGGTCATACAAAATCGTACTGCCCGGTGACAGTTTGTACGTACAGATTCATGACAAAAACGCATTGCAGTGTTACCTCTGCAATGTTATAAAGACTGTTCCATCTCTTCAAATTCCTTCATGACCTCTTCGTCCGGCGTAGTTATCAGGCTGACCCCGATCAGGACTGCCAGGCTCACCAAAAATGCCGGCAACAGTTCGTAGATTCCCCAGATACCGCCCATAGGCGCAACCAGGAACTTCCAGACGAAAATCATGACGCCACCGGCTACCATGCCGGACAACGCCCCTTCAAAAGTGGTCCGCTTCCAGAACAGGGACGCCAGCACCAGAGGCCCGAAGGACGCGCCGAAACCCGCCCAGGAGAACGCCACGATTTTAAATACATAACTGCCGGGATCCCGGGCGATAATGACAGCCAGTATCGCAATCACGATAACCGTGATCCGGGCCGCAAACATGCTCTGTTTTTTGCTCAGGGCCTTTTTATCCGAATTGGCCCGCACGGTACCCTGCAGAATATCCTGGCTTACGCTGGAAGCTGCCGCCAGCAACTGGGAATCTGCCGTAGACATGGTGCTGGCCAGAATACCCGCCAGAACCAGGCCGGCCCCGATGGCCATCAGCGCACCGTGTTCCGCGATGGTATTGGCAATCTGGATAATGATGGTTTCCGTATTGGCGTCCGTCAGGTTCTTCACCAGACCGGCACCGGTCATGGTTTTGCCCACGATACCGATGGCAATAGCTATGAACATGGCGATGACGACCCAGACAGAAGCGACCCGGCGGGACACGGCCAGTTTATTTTCGTCTTCAATGGCCATAAAACGGAGCAGAATATGAGGCATGCCAAAATAGCCGAGACCCCAGGCCATGGTAGAAACGATGGTCAGCAAAGTGTAAGGCGCCGCGCTGTTGGTCTTCACTGAATAAGTTTCCGTAAGGGCGAGATACCCCGGCAGCGCTTTGGCATTATCCAGCACTGCGTCTATGCCGCCCACCATTGAGGTGGAATAAAGCAGTACGAACAGCAGGGCGAATGTCATGATGATGCTCTGGACAAAGTCCGTGGTGGACGCTGCCAGAAAGCCGCCTGCTGCCGTATAAGATACAATGACCACAGCCGAAATAATCATGGCCGTCATGTAGTCCGCGCCAAACAGGGTTCCGAATAGCTTGCCGCAGGCCGCGAAGCCGGAAGCGGTGTACGGGATAAAGAAAATAACGATAATTGCCGCCGCAAAAGCGGTCAGGATATGACGGTCATCATGGAACCGCGCGGAAAAGAACTGAGGCAGTGTAAAGGAGTCCGTAATACGCGTGTAGATTCGCAGCCGTTTAGCCACAAACAGCCAGTTCAGGTACGTGCCTACCGCCAGGCCGATACTGGTCCAGGCCACATCCGCCGAGCCACACAGATAGGCTACCCCCGGCAGGCCCATCAGCAGCCAGCTGGACATGTCCGAAGCTTCCGCGCTCATAGCCGTTACCAGCGGCCCTAACTGCCTGCCTCCCAGATAGAAATCGGAAGCCGATTCATTCTTCTTTGCATAATAAAAACCAATCAATAAAACAAAAATCAGGTAAAACGCAATGGTCGCCACAATATAAAACAGATTTGAACCCATGATCAAAACCCCTCAAAATTCAAAATTTTGGAACTGAAAATGATATATGGACAGTGTACCACAAAACCCTAAAAAATAAAAGCGCCGCTTTACAGAAGCCGCGCTTTTCAAAACGATACACGATTACCGCATATTTTCAATAATATCCTCAAAATTATTGATCAGCAGCGGATGTCCGGTTACGCTTAGGTCGCGCAGTACATACCCGTAGGAATCATACCATGTGTCGGCCAGTTTCATTTCCAGGCCTTCCTTTTCAAACTCTTCCACCATTTTCAGGACAAAACGGTTTACTACACCTTCTTTATCCGTGTTCAGCGGAATAATACGGGTCTCCGGTTCAAATTCTTCAACTGTTAATTCCCAGCCTCCCGGGATAGGCGGTCGACGGTCTGCTTTAATAAAATAGTTTTTGGAAAAGCCAACATACGTGCCCATTGCATCAAACATTTTCGCCTTGATCAGCGGGTAGCCGTTTGCATTCCCCCATTTTACAATTGCCTCAGAGCACTCATTGTTGTGGATCACGCTTGGTAATTCGCCTTTTTTCACGACAGCCATTTATATATCCTCCTCTTCCTTATTGTTTATTTATTTATCTATTTTACATGATTCTGCTGATTATTTCAATTTGTCTTTACATTTTATTTCATTTTTCTTTCAGCATCTGCAAAAAGTGCTCCCACATTTCCGAGATCACTGCAAGAGACGATTCGGAACGGGCGCTCTGCCAGCTTAAAAACGACTGGATCTGTTTCTGCAGCGCCTCCTCTTCCGGATGCTGCAGCGCAATCCCCCGGGCCCAATACGCATTGACGTAATCGTCATGCAGCAGGCCCAACACATCCTGCAACTGCTTCATCTGCCGTAACAGGTCAACGGGCAGCCGGACCAGACCGATCGTCTGGGTCACGTACCGGAACCGTTTCACCTTGATACGCACCTTGTGCAGGTCATCCATATCAGAAAAATCCGGATACTTTTTATTGAGGGCAAGCATCTGTTTACACCACGCTTCCGTCCGGCGCGCCACATAACGCCGGACCGGTTCTTTTCCTGCCTCCTTAAAGGCGGCACCCTGCAACCGGTTCAGCCAGAGCATAAACTCCGCCAGTTTCTCCGTATGCTGATGCAAAAACGTATGCAAAAAATATTTGTCCTGTTCGTCCTGCCGCAACGACAAAAACACGTCCAGCAACAACGAAGGCGATGTTGCGCCTTCCTCCGCTGCCGTGCCAAGCTGCCGTACACAGGCCTGTGCCGCCACATCCAGCTCCCGCATATTGGAAAGGACCTCAGCCTCTTCCCGGAAAAACTGTTGCCACTGTGCAGCCATATCCCCGGGCAGGCCCTCCCTGAAAAACACCAGGCAGGAACGAAGCCGGCGGATCTTCACACGCAGTTGGCGTACCAGCAATTTATTCGCAGGCTCCTTGTACAGCAGATGCCAGAACCAGCTGATTATGAAAACCTGCCAGTACAGATATTGACGCATCGCTTTCAGCCATCCCACCGCTCCGTCCACCTGCGGATAGGGCCGGCCTGCCATGGCCGCAAGGCGCAGCTTCAGATCCGGCTCCGCCATTACGAATTCGTCGCCGCCGGAAAGCAAAGCCTGCACGGCTTCCAGTACCTGCTCTTCACTGCCTGCACGGTACCGGAACTCGACATCGAACAAATCAAAAAGATGGGAATTTACCAGAACAATACCTTCCATCACCCGCACCGTAAAGGGCGCCAGCGGTCCACCCTGCAGCCTGTTACGGCGATACCGGGCGCTTCGATTTTCGCCATATTCTTTTTCTCGCAGTTTTCCCTGCTTTACGGTGCGTTTCAGCAGCTTCGCCACATCTTCCGTAAAGGTTTCCGGATGGGCGACCCGCACACCGTGCAGGCAAAGTTTCCATGCCAATTTTATTTCACCTGTGCTAACATGGGCTGCCCGGCCAGGGCAGCGATAATATTCTGCGCCGTAACCAGCGCCATTTCATCCCGGGTCTCCTCCGTAGCCGAAGCCATGTGGGGCGTTACCGTAATATTGGGAAGCGTCAGCAGGGGATGGTCTCCCGGCAGGGGTTCCGGTTCCGTCACATCCAGCCCGGCCGCCGCCACCTTTCCGCTCTTCAACGCATGATACAGCGCATCTGAGTCTACCACCCTGCCCCGGGATATATTCACAAAACGCACACCATCTTTCATGGCTGCAAACGCCGCTTCGTTAAACATGCCTTCCGTTGTCGGATTCAGTGTAACCGCCACCGCGATAAAATCAGAAGTCTGCAGCAGCTCTTCCCACGAAACATACCGTGCGCCTAATGCAGTATCGTTCAGCCGACGGTTGCGGTTATGGTAAATGACGCGCATGCCGCTGGCCTGCGCCCGTTTTGCAATGGCGCTGCCGATATCGCCGAAACCCACCACGCCAAGGGTTTTTCCGTACAGATCAATACCCAGGCCCAGGGCCTTCCGTTCCCCCCACATTCCGCTCTTTGTATGCAGATGCCCCCGCACGATGCCCCGGGCTGTATCAATCAGCAGACCATACGCAATATCCGCTACCGCATTCACCAGTACCCCCGGCGTGTTGCCAATCTTTACGTTACGGGAGCGGCAGGCCTCCACGTCAAAATTATCATACCCCACCGAAGCCTGGGCCACTACCTGCAGCTTCGGCGCTTTTTCCAACAGCGCTTCATCAATACGGACATTGCCGGAAGAATACAGTGCATCTGCCTCCTGCAGCCATTCCGTCCACTGTGGTTCCGGTATCCGGCCCCGTTCCTGCCAGCTTTTCAGCATCACCTTATCCTGCAGATATTCCAACGCCACGGGACGGATCTTCCCGCTGCAAACCACAATTTTATTTTTTAAATCCATAACACACCTCCAAAATAAAAAACGGGACAGAATACTCTGTCCCACTCATTTTAGCATACTGCCGTTAAAATCCAAGCCAAAGATCAAATTATTGCAATTTATTTTCATTTTTACGGCATAAGCCGATAAAATCTGTAACAATTATACTATTTTTACCGGCTCTGCCCGTTACGCGTAAAAGAAAATCTGCTTGGCCAACAGAATTGCCATCGCAAAGGTTGCCACCAGTTTGCCAAGCATGGCCACAAACTGCATCCTGGCCGCCTGCCACGCCAGCGCCCCTGCGTGCTGTAAATTGTGAGAACGCATGTACTCATACAGATAGGCCATCACAAACGCGCCAATGGCACCGCCGATCACGCTGCCCGCCACGGGAAATGCCGTAGTTCCCATAACCGTGCCCACAAAGGTTCCGCAGCCAATGAGCAGAACGCCCCACCAGGAGATGTCTTTGACCTTCCTTTTAATCCCAAAGAAGGACAGAACAAATTCCCAGATCTCCCCTAATGCGTAAATCAAAATCACAGCCGAGATGATGCGGATATCAAAATACTTGGACGGATCGTAGAACGCAAAACCCAGACAGCTTCCCACCATCAGCGTGTTGCCCGGCAAATCGAACAGGGACATAGCCACCGCCACTAAAATCAGAACAACAGCAGCCAGCCATTCCAGCATATACGAATCTGCCAGATTGGAAAAAATCTGTTCCATCGAAGCTCCTTTCCCAAACGTCTCACTGTTTCCTGCTTACATATCAAAAAAGATAAAACGGAACACAGGTGCCCCGCCTTTCCTGTCATTCCCCTTTGGACGAAACTCATTATAGCACAGTAGGAAGAAGAAAAAATGAAAGAAGTGTGAACTCCCGGGAAAGACACAAAATATTCACAGAACAGCGCTGTACTACGCCTGCATGGTGCCGGATTTTTTTCATGGGCCGCGAACCAGACAACCGAACGAAACCAGTGGTTCCTTACAATGACCCGCCAAAATGGATATAGAAAAAGAACAGCGGGAACACCAGCAGCACAAACACCACCGTGGTCAGTAAAAAAGCTGCGATGGTTATATCTACATTCAATTTATACAACTGCGCGGTAATCACCGAATTGATAGCCGCCGGCGTCGCCGCAAGTATCAGCAGCGAACCCAGCAGCACCTGATCGGTAAACAGCAATTTAAACAACAGATAAAACAACGCGGGCACAATGACAAAACGCAGCCACAGCATACTGACGACCTGCCGGTAATAAAACCGCGCCCGGCTGAAATCAATCAGGTAACCTACCGGCAACAGGGATACCCAGGCCAGCACATGCACCAGATTATGGAACAGCACACCCAGTACCGGCGGTCGTTCGATGCCGTAAAGCTGCAGCAGTATACCGGCAACCATGCCCAGGATCCCAACCTGGTTCCAGGTGATGAACATCTCCCGGAAGCTGAGCCGCAGCTTTGCCTGCTTTGTTGTCGCCTGATGCTTTTCATAATAATACTTGGCCATGGGAAACGCGGCTGCCACCATCAAGATATTCTGGGGCGCAGCCACCAGCTGTACGTAAGCAAAGCCCTCTTCCCCATACAGGATGAAAGCGCAGAGGCCGCCGATGGTTCCGATATTGGAAAGCATGGCGGAAATCACGAAAGCTCCCCGATCCAGCTCGTTATCAAAACGGTCCGCAAAACATTTTGCCCCAATGAAACCGGGCACTGCCGTGATCAGTATCCCGATGATGGGCAGCCAGAGCAGCTGCGCGGAAAGTGGCAGCACCCAGAAGCTCATCAGCGTCAGCAACGTCACCATCACAATCACATTGAACCTGATCAGCCAGTCGCAGGCCTTTTGCGGCAGCAGGGTATGAATTTTTAAAAAATATCCCGCCGCCAGCGGCAGCAGGATATCCGTAAATACTAATATGATCCGTTCCCAGTCCATTATTGTTACCTGAAATCAGCCGTATTAATTGTGAAGACAGTACGGCGCATGTTAGGTGCTATTATAACACATACTCTCCCCAATAGAAAGACAGGAATTATCCCTTCGACCCTTTACATATCATGAACTTTTATTCCAAAAAATTGAAAAGAAACTTTAAAAATGTTATCCGGATTGCTATAATTGTATAGCATACGTAATTAAGAACAAAAAAATTGGAAAAGAAGGGTTCACATGTCTGAATTTTTTACCACTGCTATTGCTACGGTTTCTTCCACGGCTGCAACCATCCTGACGCCGGAGTTCTGGATTGCAGCCTGGCCGGAATGGAGAGCTTCCATCCTGACCTGTGCGTTTATTTTACTGTTCCGCATCTGCTACCGATCCTTTATCCTGAGCCTGACAGCGCATTTAAAAGAGCGGTACCATTACGATTTTATCGATGACTTCTTCAAGGCTTTCAATCATCCCATCCAGACTTATCTGTGGATCCTGGCCTTTTATGCGTTTATCGTACTCAGCCCCCTGAATCCGTTTTCCCAACATCCGGCCTTTGACAAAATATTGCGCAGCAGCCTGATCATCTGCCTCATCTGGGGCGTATATAACCTGTGCGATGCAGGTCACGGGCTGGTCATGCAGATTTTGAAACGTTCCAATCTGAATATTGACGAAACCATTGCCGAACTGATCTCTGCCCTGGCACATATGATGTGCGTCATGTTGGGCACCGTCATGGTCGCCAGAGAATGGGACTATGACATTACCGCATTCATCGCGTCTCTTGGCATCGGCGCCATGGCCATCGCCTTCGCTGCCAAAGATTCTCTGGCCAACATTTTCGGCAGCATTGTGATCATCACGGAGCGTCCCTTTGTCATCGGGGACTGGATCTCCGCCAATAACATCGAAGGCATTGTGGAAAAAATATCGTTTCGCAGCACCTGTATCCGTACGTTTTACCAGGAACTGGTCTATGTGCCAAATAACCTGCTGAGCAACACGCCCATCATCAACTACACCCAGCGGCAAAAATACCGCATCCAGTTTATGCTGGGGGTTACCTACAGCACCACCCGGGAACAGATGGAACTTGTGTGTCGGCAGATCCGCCAGCTTTGCGTAGACCTGGACGAAATTTACAACGACGGCATTGATGTCAACTTCTTTGAATTCGGAGACAGCTCGTTAAACATCCGGATCGTATGCTATGCCAAAGCTCCCAACAATTCCGTCTACCTCAGGGCACGGGAAAAGTTTAATCTGGCAGTCATGAAAATTCTGGAAGAAAACAACGTAAGCTGCGCATTTCCCAGCCGCAGCATCTACTTCGAGACGCCGCTGCCGGAAACAGAAAAACAGGCAGTTCCAAAATCCTAATCGCACCAAAGATCCACATGTTCGAAGCGCACCACGTCCACCAGACCGCGGTCTGTCAGCCGAAGTTCCGGAATTACCGGCAGGGACAGGAAAGCCAGAATCATAAAGGTACTGAACTCTTCCGGTATGCCCAGTTCCTTTACCCAGAATTCCAGCTGTCTTATCTGTGCATTCAAGGCTACCGCATCCCGGTCGCTCATGAGGCCGGCTATAGCAAGAGGCACCGTAGCCCTTACCTGCCCTTCCGACACGACAATCAGCCCTCCACCGATCTCACGCAAACGGTTCACGGCAACCACCATATCCTCATCGTTCGTACCAACCACAGACAAATTATGGGAGTCGTGCCCTACCGTGGTAGCGATAGCGCCCTTCTTCAAGCCAAATCCGTAAACAAAACCCAGCCCGATGTTGCCCGTATTGTGGTGCCGTTCACACACTGCCATCTTCAGGATGTCCCGTTTCGTATCGCTGACAGCCTCGCCATTCCGAACCGCCGGTTCCAGATGCAGCTTCGAGGTCAGCAACTGCGTCTGGCTGATGCCGATCACCCGCATCCTGCGACCAGTCCTTGCAGGAATTTTAAAATCGTTTACCGTAACCGCAGGCATGTTCATGGACTGCCCCGGCATCTTCAGTACCGGGTCGCTCTTCCATAACAGCTTGCGGTTTTTTACTACCACTGCGCCTCCCTTCACCACATGGACCGGCTGAAAGGACTGCAGGTTTTCAAACACCGCAATATCCGCCAGATACCCTGGAGCCAGCGCCCCGGTCTGTGGCAGTCCGTAACACTCGGCAATATTCAGCGTCGCCATGGGGATCAGATCTTCTGCATGATACCCCTGCGCCACGCCAATCTCCAGCAGATAGTTGATGCTGCCCTGCTCTATCAGGTCGTCTGCATGGCGGTCGTCACTGCACAGGCACAGACGCCGGTTGTCTGCTTTAGTAAGAACCGGAAGCAGATCCACCAGATTATGGGCCGCGCTGCCTTCCCTGAGGAACACGTACATACCGCGTTTCACTTTCTCCAGAGCTTCGGCAGGTGTCACACACTCATGCTCCGTCGTAATACCGGACGCAACATAAGCATTCAGTTCTTTATCTGTAATGCCGGGCGCATGCCCATCCATTTTCTGTTTGTAGAACAGCTTCAGCTTATCCATTTCCAGTTGTTGTTTATACAGAATTCCGGGGAAGTTCATCATTTCCGCCAGCCCCAGCACCCGCGGGCTCAGGTTACGAAGCCGTTCCATGTTCTCTGGCGTGATCCGCGCGCCAGACGTATCCATATCCGTAGCCGGCACACAGGAAGGAACCATCAGGTACGCGGAAAAGGGAACACCTGCCGTTTCTTCCAGCATAAACCGGAATCCGTTTTCCCCTAACACATTGGTAATCTCATGAGGGTCAGTAATAGCGCCGGTCACCCCGTTCAGCAGCAGCACCTTTATCATTTCCCGGGGCGAAAGCATGGAACTTTCAAAATGCACGTGGGCATCCATCAGCCCCGGTGTCAGGTACAGGCCCGTCACGTCAAGATTCTGTTTACCCGTATACTTGCCGATACCCACGATCTTATTGCCGCTGATGGCAACATCTGCGTCCTCCCAGGATCTAAGGAACACATTAAACACATGGCCCCCCTTTAATACAAGGTCAGCCTCCTGCCTTCCTGCCGCCACGTCTATCTGTTCTTCCAAACTGCTTGCACGCCAGAAATCCATCTGTCTGTTTCCTCCTTTTTTCTGCAATTACTTCTTATTCCTATGCATAACGCTTTCTGTCGCAATCTTTGACGCAAAAGTAAGGACTGCCCTGAAATCACTGTCCAACTGTTTAACCTGCATGCTTCTGCACACGCTTTCCGGCTTCAATGGCATGAACGGGACACACCAAAAGACAAAGATGGCAGCCCACGCACTTGTGTAAATCCAATACAGGCTTATCCTCGGCATCCAGCCGTATTGCCTGATGGCCGCCATCGTAGCAGGAAATATAACAACGTCCGCAGCCAATGCAATCGTTCCGCACAAAACGCGGGAACTGGATGTTGCTGCGATCAAGTTCTTCCGCTGTTACTATGTAAGGCAGCGCCATTCCCACGACATCCTGCACTCTTGTGAACCCACGCAATGCCAGGTAATCGCTGAGGCCTTCCTTCAAGTCATCAATGATGCGATATCCGTATTGCATCACAGCCGTCGTAACCTGCAGGTTCCCGCAGCCCATAAGCAAAAACTCCATGGCGTCCCGCCAGTTTTCAATGCCGCCCATACCGCTGATGGGGATTTCCGCCAACGCCGGATCTTTACGCATCTCGTTGATAAAACGCAAGGCAATCGGTTTCACTGCTTTGCCCGAATACCCGCCCTCGATGCTTTGGCCGTTCACCCGCGGTTCTGACAAAAAGGTATTCAAATCAATGTTCATGATACTCCGGATCGTATTGATGGCAGCAATGCCGTCTGCCCCCGCAGCTACGGCAGCCTTTGCAGGTTCTTCCATGTGAGTAATGTTAGGCGTCATCTTCGCCAGCACAGGCAGCTTCGTACCTTTTCGCACCGCGGCAGTGTAACGAGCTGTCAGTTCCGGGCTTTCTCCGATTTCCGCGCCAAGGCCTTTCCCCGACATCTGAGGACAGGAAAAATTACATTCAATCATGTCCACGCCTACCGCTTCCATATCCCGGGCCAAGCGCGTCCACTCTTCTTCGTTACGCCCCATAATCGAAGCGATAATGACCTTGCCTGGGAAATCCTGTTTCAGGCGCCGCAGAAAGTCAAGATTTTCTTCATAAGTATGGTCGGAAAGCTGTTCTATATTTTTAAAGCCAATAAATGATCGACCTTCTTTAGACAAGGCCGAAAAACGTGGGGATACTTCCCTGATATCCATGAACGAAATCGTTTTGAAGCTGACGCCGCCCCAGCCCATGGAAAACGCCTTGGCCACCATATCATAATTGCTGCCCACCACGGAAGAAGACAAAAAGAAGGGATTCTCGCAGTGCACACCGCAAAAGTCAACGGAAAGATCGATTTTTGTTTTTGGTATTTCCACATGCAGGCCGTAAAGATCGCAAAGTAAATCCTTAATCCGCACCGGTACATCCAGTTTGCCCCGTCGACATGCCTGCATACAGGGAGCATTGCAGTTTTCACAATAATGAATGACCGGCAGGCGACGCCGGGTTCCCACCCGGTTCTCAAAATTCAGCGCCCGCACAATGCGGCCGACATCAATCCCATGTGGACAGGCAGCGTTACACTTTGGCTCATGGCAGAGCAGGCAGCGGCCAGCTTCTTCTTTAATACGAAGGATTCGCTGTTTCGTCATAGATGGTTCACCTCAGTCTTTTAAACTATTTTTTAAGCATGTTAATTTATAAAAAAGGCAAATTTAGCATACACTATCCCCATGTTATCATTATATTTTATCACATTTCTATTTATAACAAAATAGGACATAACCCAGATAATATTCCTTTCCGGAGTCTTGACACTGGGAACGTGCGATACTATTCTATAATTGAAAGATAATTCCTGCGAGTTGCCTGTCCGTGGAAATATATGAAGAAAACGGAAAAACAATGTGCGCAAGTTTTTCCATGAAATAGTTTTCGGCGTGTAGAAAAGGAGGAGCCAATGAAAAAAGACATCGTGATCGCGGGCGCGGGTCCCGCGGGCCTGATGGCGGCGCTGAAGCTGGCGGAAAGAGGGATCACGCCCACCGTAATTGAGATGAAGAACAACATGGATAAACTCAACCGGGCCTGCTCCATGCAGTTTATCATCGACGACGAATACGAAGCGGACGTCCTCAAAATCGAAGGGCAGAAGCTGGTCTTTACGAAATGCGGGCTGGAGGTTCCGTATATCGGGAAGCTGGTTCCGCTTTACAATAAGTATTACCATTCTCCCAAGGATCACATCATCCGCTTTACGAGGAACGATGGGAAGGATCCTTTTTCCTATAAGTTTGACAAGCAGTTTTTATTGAAGAGCCTCTTTGATGCCTGTGCCGCGAAGGGTGTCGAATTCATGATGGGGACCCTGGTCCTCGGCGGCAAGGACAAGGGGAACGGGGTGGAGCTTACCCTCCGGCAAAAAGGGAAAAAGTTCACCCTGGCCTGCGATAAGCTGATCATTGCCGAGGGCGTGAACGCGTCGGTCTGCGGCAAGTTCGGTTTGAACAAACAGCGTATGGGACAGGCCGGGGATAAAGTGCTGAACCTGGGCATGGCCTACAGCATGAAATACCTTATGGAAGGAATCACCGGCGTTGAGAATAACAGCTGGAACCTGTACTACGGCAATGCGTACCATTCCCAGACAGCCTGCATCATCGGGCCCAGCCTGGAGGGGGACGGCATTTTTGAAGTGACCATTACCGGTTCCCCGGGCCTGATGCCAAAGAAGATATTTGAAGAATTCACCACCGCGAGCCCCATGGCAAAACATTTCAAAAACGCGAAGCTGATCAAGAAGAACGGCTGCGGGCTGAAACCTTTCATGGCCATGAAAGAACCCTGCCGCGGCAATGTCATGGCTATCGGCGACTGCGCCGCCATGGTGGAAGTGGAAACCCAGGGGGGACTCCTGTGCGGATACAGGGCGGCAACGGCCGTTGCGGAGGAACTGGAAGGCAAACCGGGGTTTGCGGCGTATACGAAATGGTGGCAGGATTCCTTTGAGTTTAACAGCGACGATTACATGGAAGTGAGCAAGGGATACGCGCTGGCCTTTGTCTATACGGACGATGAGCTGGATTATCTTTTCTCCCTCTGCGAAGGACATAACCTGCACGGCACCTACAGCCAATACCTGACCCCGAAGCTGATCTGGGACTGCATCCGGCTTTCTTCGGAAAAAATCAAGACGGAGCGGCCGGAAATCTACGCGAAGATGCATATGATGGGACAAGTTTGATTGCGGAAACAAAGATTTTTGCGATGACCGAGGAGGAATTTACGATGGCTCATGTTATCTCTGATGAATGTGTCGGCTGCGGCACCTGCGCAACGTTCTGCCCGGTGGGGGCGATTTCCCAGGGAGAGGACGGCTATTACGATGTAGACCCCGCTGCCTGTGTGGACTGCGGAAGCTGCGAAAAAGCCTGCCCTGTCCAGGCCATCGCGGCGGAAGAGAAAGGATGAGGGCGCGGCCATGATGAAAGATCTTCTGATCGTGGGCGCGGGTCCCGCCGGTCTCCTGGCAGGGTATACCGCCGCGCAAAAAGGCCTGAACGTAATCATCGTCGATATGAAGCGGGATATCACAACGGTCAACCGGGCCTGTTCCGCCCAGTTCGTTCTGGACGAGGGATACGAAGGGGAAACGCTGAAGGCCGTGGACGGGAAACTGGTCTTCACCAAGAACGGCTTCGAGGTTCCGTACCGGGGAAAACTGGTCCCGATCCTTCATAACTACATGTATTCCCCGAAGGGTCACCGGGTCGCCTTTGAATATGAAGACCTGCGCCCCACGGCGCTCAAGTTCGATAAAAAAGAACTTTTGCGCGGCCTTTTGGAACAGTGCGAAAAGGCGGGCGTGGAGATCCGCACCAATACCATGGCCCTCAAAGGCCGGGATAACGGAAAGTCCGTCGTCCTGACCCTGCGCGGAGACAGGGGACAGTATGAGCTGGAAGCGAAAAAGCTGATCATCGCAGAAGGCGTGAACCGCAGGCTCACGTCCATCTTCGGTCTGAATAAAGGCTACCAGTGTATGGGCATCCCTCTCACCTGTGAATACACGCTGGAAGGAACGGAAGGTATCCCCCACAACAGCTGGATCCAGTATTACGGCGATGTCTATCATCCGTTTATGGAAATCATGGTGGGCGAAAGCACCGAAAGCGATGACGCCCTCGAGTTTACCGTTATGGGACTGGGGGACATGAGGCCTGCCGCCTTTTTCGAAAAACTTGTAAAAGACAGTCCCCTTACGCCGAACCTCAAAAACGCCCGGATCATCCAGCGCAAGGGCTGCGGCTGTTGCAATTATTTATCCCTTGCCAAACCGTATCGCGGCAATGTGCTGGCCATCGGCGACAGCGCGGCCCATATCGAGGTCATCAACCAGGGCGCCATGATGTGCGGGTATCACGCGGGGAATGCCGTCGCAGATGAAATGGACGGAAAAAACGGTTTCGAAGCGTACGCGAAATGGTGGAACGGCGCGTTTGAATTTAACTGCGAAGATCCCATGGAGCAGTTAAAACTGTACGGCGCCCTCAGCATCAAGCGGACCCTGGCAGACGATGAAATCGATTATCTCTTCTCCATGCTGGCGGACGAACCCCATTGCGGGCACTTCAACCAGTTTGAGGTTCCCAAAAATTTCTGGACGGACGTCCTGAAACACGACACCGAGATCCGGAAAGACCGGCCCGCGCTCTATGACAAACTGGCGGCCATAAGAACTTACAAGGAACAGGGAAAATTTTAATAAGAATTGAAATAAATTTGTAAAATAACAGCGCGGCCTGCATTTTTTGCAAGCCGCGCTGTGTGCGTTAGGGAGAGACTATGAAAAAAAGTCTGTAAAAAGCAAAAATAGGTCTTCTATGATAAAATAAAATCATAGGAGGCCTTTTATTATGGCAAGAAGAGAAAAGAAACC
>NZ_DBMCWA010000022.1:0-34392 GCF_056977735.1 Succiniclasticum sp. | reverse complement strand
TTCTTTGACTTCTCTAGGCCGCTCCTTTAAAAAGAGCTGACCCGCACATTCATCTGGTTCGTTATTCAGTTCTCAAGGTTCCGCCGTCTTTCGACGACTTGCATAGTTTACTACATCTGGCTGATGTTGTCAACTACTTTTTTTCTACGTTCTGTACTTTTCTTCGCTCCCGAAGAGCTTCAGAAAAGTACCCCGACGTAGTATCGTCTTTCGACGACTTGATTATAATAGCACTTCTTTCATTCCTTGTCAACATGTTTTTGTTAAAAACTTTACATTTTTTTTATAAAAACCGTGTCTATCGTCATTTGTTTTTGTTAGCGTATATTATATTTTGTTAATTATTGAAAATGTGATATACTACATTGAAAGCAGAACGCACATACTACCTGCTTACATTATAGAGGAAGGTAATCATCATGAGCAAAATTATACTGGACATTCCCGAGAAGTCCCAAAAAGTTCTCGACGCAATGTACCAGACCATGGAAGGGCGTCTGGAAGCCAGCCCCGGCGGTGTTTGTCCTATTGACATCACACTCTCTTTTGTGCGCATGTGTCATACCCAGAGCTGCGGCAAATGTGTTCCCTGCCGTATCGGTCTGGGGCCACTGGGAGATTTGCTGGAAAAAATCCTGGACAATGAAGCGTCTCCGGAAGATCTGGAAACTTTGCGGAAAACCGCCGAAAGCATTTTTCTTTCCGCGGACTGCGCCATCGGCTACGGCGCTGCAGAAATCGTACTGAACAGCCTGGCTGCGTTTGCAGACGAATATCAGGAGCATATTCAGCACCACGCCTGTCTGATGCACCAGAACCAGCCGGTACCCTGCCGGGTGGCCTGTCCGGCGCACGTGGATATCCCCGGATATCTTTCCTTAATTGCTGACGGGCGCAATGAAGATGCAATCCGGCTGATCAGAAAAGACAATCCGTTCCCCGCATCCTGCGGTTTCGTATGTGAACATCCCTGCGAAGGAAACTGCCGCCGCAACATGATCGACGAAGCGATCAATATCTGCGGCTTAAAGCGTTACGCAGCAGAACATATCGGCAATGTCCCCGCTCCGGCACGACTGCCGGATACGGGCAAAAAGATTGCCATTGTTGGCGGTGGCCCCGGCGGCCTGACTACCGCTTATTACCTGCAGTTAATGGGACACCAGGTAACTATCATGGAGCGCCTGGATAAACTGGGCGGCATGCTCCGGTTCGGCATCCCGGCTTACAGACTGCCGCGAAAATATCTGGACGCGGATATTAACCATATCCTGTCTACGGGTATTAAAACACAGTTCGGTGTTTCTGTAGGAAAAGATTTTACATTAGAAGATTTACGTAAGGAATATGACGCCGTTTATCTTTCTTTCGGCGCCCATACCTCCAAGAAAATGCGCATCGCCGGAGAAGACAGCACCGGCGTGATTCCGGCTATTAATCTGCTCGGCAACGTAGGAAACGGGAATCCCCCGGATCTTACGGGAAAGAAAGTTGTGATCGTGGGCGGCGGCAACGTAGCCATGGATGCGGCCCGCACATCCGTACGTCTGGGTGCGGAAAAGGTTTATATCGCCTATCGCCGCAGCCGTGCGGAAATGCCTGCGTTAGATGAAGAAATCGACGGAGCCATTGCAGAAGGCTGTGAACTGCTGCAGTTGTACGCACCGGACCATGTGGAAACTGATGAAAACTGCCATGTAAAAGCGCTGGCCCTGCGTCCTCAGATCCCCGGCCCCATTGAAGGCGGCCGTCCGAAACCTTATGACGCGCCGGAACCCGTACTGGAACTTGCCTGCGACCTGATTGTTTCCGCAATCGGCCAGGATATTGAATGGCAGCGTTTCAGCCAGCAGGGCGTTCCGGTCAAAAAGGGTGTAATTGATGCAATGGCTGACGGTTCCATTTCCGGAAGTAACGGTATTTTTGCCGGCGGCGACTGCGTAACCGGTCCCGCTACCCTGATCCGGTCTATTGCAGCCGGTAAGGTTTCCGCTATCAATATCGACAAATATCTCGGTTACGACCATAAGCTGGATTTCGGCGTGGAGGCAGCCGTTCCTCATTTTATCGACAGGAAACCCTGCGGGCGCTGCAACATTAAGGAAAGAGAAGCAGGTGACCGGAAGCATGACTTCCAGACGGTGGGCCTGGGTCTTTCCGAAACCGAAGCGAAACAGGAAGCACTGCGCTGCCTGCGTTGTGATAAATTTGGCCTCGGTGCCTTAAAACAGGGAGGTCATTTACCATGGTAAACATTATTTTAGATGGAAAGAAACTGCAGGTTCGCGATGACAGCACGATTTTGCAGGCCGCCCGTGAACACGGAATCGCAATCCCCACTCTCTGTTATCTGGAAGGCCTGAACGAAATCGGCGCCTGCCGCCTGTGTTTGGTAGAAGTAAAAGGCCAGCACCGTCTGGTTTCTTCCTGCAACACCAAAGTTCGGGAAGGAATGGAAATTTCCACACGTTCCGCCAAGGTCCGGATGGCACGCCGCTTAAACGTTGAGCTGATTTTATCCCAGCATAACTGCAACTGCCCCTCCTGTCCCCGTAACGGCAACTGCCAGCTGCAGAAGGTTGCGGCACTGTTGGGCGTAAACATGGAAACCTATCCCAAAAAATTCCGGCAGGAAGCCTGGGATAACACCTTCCCCCTGAACCGAGATGAAACAAAATGTGTAAAATGCATGCGTTGTATCCAGGTATGCGACCAGGTGCAGAACATGCATGTATGGGATCTGGTAAATACCGGGAAACGGACCCGGGTCGGTATGGTACAGAACACCTGCACCCTGTGCGGCCAGTGTATTACCCATTGCCCGGTCGCCGCATTAAGCGCACGGGATGATACGGAAAAGATCTGGAATGCCATTTCGGATCCGGATAAAATTGTCATTGTACAGCCTGCGCCGGCCGTACGTACCGCCTGGGCGGAAGAAGCCAACGTTCCCAGAGAAATGGCTACACCGGAAAAACTGGCGGCAGCCCTGCGCCATTTGGGTTTTGATTACGTGTTCGATACGAACTTCTCTGCTGACTTAACTATAATGGAAGAAAGTGCAGAATTAATTGAACACATCGAAAAAGCAGGTCAATACCCTTCCCCGATGTTCACATCATGCTGTCCGGGCTGGATCCGGTTCCTGAAAAAGGAATATCCGGAAATGGTCCATTACATGTCCACGTCCAAATCACCCATGTCCATGTTCAGCGCCATAGTTAAGAGTTACTATGCCAAACTGCTTGATGTGGCGCCGGAAAAAATCGTCTGCGTAGCCGTTATGCCCTGCGTGGCAAAGAAATATGAAGCCGATGTTCCGGAAGTCAACAGTGAACCCGGCATTAAAGATACCGACTATGTTATCACCACGCGGGAACTGGTCCGTATGTTAAAGGCGGCTAATGTAGACATCGCCAAACTGAAACCGGAGCCCTTCGACAAACCTTTGGGCGAAGGTACCGGCGGTGCCGTCATTTTCGGTACGACTGGCGGCGTAATGGAAGCAGCCGTGCGTAATGCGTATTACATGCTGACCGGTCAGAACCCGCCGGATCCGGATAATTTTATTCAGTGGAAATGGCTGGATCGCTGGCGTGAAACAGAAGTCACCGTTGCCGGCGTTACCTTACGCCTGGCTGTCACCAGCGGCTTGGGATGTGCCCGGGATCTGGTAGAAGCTATCAAGAAAGGAACGGTCCATTACGATTTCGTAGAAGTCATGGCCTGCCCCGGCGGCTGCAGCGGCGGTGGCGGACAGCCCATCCACGAAGGCGAAGAGCTGGCATGGGAACGTGGCAATTACCTTAAAGATTTGGATAAACGTTCCAAACTCCGTGTATCTTACGAAAATCCGTATATTCAGGAATTGTATAAAAACTTCCTGGATAAACCCTTATCCGAAAAAGCAGAGCATTATCTGCATACCAATCAGGTCAGCTGGACGATAGACTGACATTATATATTTTTTAAATTAGAACAGGCCCGGGCGCTTATCCAGTATTCCCGGGCCTATGCTATTAAAAAACGGCATCGCAAACGATGCCGTTTCATTTTTTATTAAATGAATCAGTTTTCAGTTGTAGAAAGATCGAATACCCGAATCAGAATCTGTGACCATCCTCACTGACTAGTTCAGCCAAATCAACATGCAATTCTTCTGCCAACGCAACCAGAAGCGGAAAACTGGGACTCTGTTTTCCACATTCAATGCGGCTCAGGTACTGATAGGATATTCCAAGCTTATTCGCTAATACAGTCTGGTTCATACCTCCAATAGTACGATAATACTTAATCTTTGCGCCTAATCGCCGGCATTTTTCCTGAAATAACTTTGTTTCAGACACTATGGACCCTCCCTTGAATTATTTTAACTGCAATAGTTTCAGTATAAAACATAATCTATATTTTTTATTATACCACAAAAAAAACAGATTAAAACTATGTTTTTCAGAAATGTTTTATTTTTTTAGAATAATTAATAAAATATAGTCAGTGCTTAAAAACGATATTCCATCGGCATCACAACTAATTAATTATTTCACATATCCCTGCTTGCTACAATATCAACACCCAAGCCTAGAATATCCGGCACGATCACATCCCCTGCTTTCACCGGCGCTTCCACGGTCACGTTGCGAAGATACGCAACGCAGTCCGCAATCTTCCCTTTGGGCAGCACATCGGCAGAAACTACGGGGAGAAGAGGCAGCGGACCGCCTTTGATCCGTACCGTGGTCGTGAGCATACGCCGGGGGTCTGTCACTTCCGTCTCAGCATATTTAGCGCCCCGGGAGCAGGTGTTACCGGTAACGCTGGCAAACTTTCCATTCTCCAGCGTTACTGTCATCTCACAGCCCATCGGGCACATAATACAGTTCATTACTTTTGTTTCCATTTTTTCTCTCTTCTCCGTGTTTTAATATGAAATATAGTTGCAACAGCCTGCATGCCTGCAAAATAATGTTTACTTAAGGAGACACAGATTAAACTTTTTTTGGCTGAAGGCCTACTGTAATTTTATCATGCATCTGTGCTGTCTTCGCGGCAGGAATATCCAACGTAATCATCTCGCTGGGTTTCACTACCGGCAACATCTTTTTCACAAGCACTTCCCCGCCGCATTTTACCTCCAGGGTAACCTTCCGGTCCGGAGCGCCTGCCCGCATAAACAGCCTTACAGGCTCACCGCCTTCCGGCAGATGAAGTACCTGCGGCACACAGGTACGGATACCGTTTACCGGGGAAACCTCTACTGTATTCACGGCCGGTGCCAAATTGCCCTGTGCTTCTAACGCCGCAAACTTACCTGCAATCTCCGCTTCATCGGAAACAAAATCCACTAAGTCATGTACATGGACCACGTTTCCCGCAGCATAAATGCCCGGCAGGTTTGTCTGCCGCCGCTGGTCTACTTTAGGCCCGTTGGTAAAAGGTGCCATTTCCACACCGGCCGCCATGGAAAGCTCATTTTCCGGAATCAGGCCAACAGATAATAACAGGGTATCACATTCAATATCGAACTCCGTTCCCGGAATGGGACGCATCTTTTCATCTACTTTGGCAACCGTAACGCCTTCCACACGGTCCCGGCCTTTGATTTTTAAAATCGTATGGGAAAGATACAACGGGATATCAAAATCATACAGACATTGTACCATGTTGCGGGTCAGCCCGTTGGAATACGGACAGATTTCACACACCGCCTGTACCTTACAACCTTCCAGGCTCATGCGGCGGGCCATGATCAGACCGATATCCCCGCTGCCTAAAATCACGATCTTCTTGCCGGGCAGATACCCTTCCATATTCACCATACGCTGAGCCGCTCCTGCCGTAAATACACCGGCCGGACGTTCTCCTGCGGTACGGATGGCTCCCCGGGTACGTTCCCGACACCCCATGGTCAGTATAACGGTTTTACTCTGTACAGTAAACAACCCTTTTTCCGGGCTTACCGCTGTGACCTTTTTATCTCTTGAAACAGACAGAACCATCATATCCGTCAACGTCTGGATTTCAGGCTTTTCCTTAATCAAGGCGATACAACGTCCGGCATATCCGGGACCTGTCAGTTCCTCTTTAAAATGATGCAGGCCAAACCCGTTATGAATGCACTGCTGCAGAATACCGCCCAGTTCCCGGTCACGTTCCATGACCAGAATTTTTTTTGCCCCGTTCCGATAAGCGGAATATGCTGCAGAAAGACCTCCCGGACCGCCGCCAATAATAATTACGTCATAAAGTTCCATTTTCTTCACTCCAACACCAAAATCGATTCCCGCTTTATTTTAACGTTCAGGGTAAGCGGTTTCAACCGTTTTCATTCCTCAAACTTTCTATAAAACAGTTCCGATCCCTGCCGTTCCTTCAGCACCTTTTCCACTGGAATTCCCAATTCCCGGGCCAGTATCTGCGTTACCCGCGGACCACAGAATCCGCCCTGACAGCGTCCCATGCCGGCCCGTGTGCGTCGCTTCACACCGTCAACCGTACGGGCTCCCACCGGCTGGCGGATCGCATCCACGATTTCACCTTCTGTTACCGTTTCACAGCGGCAGATCACACGGCCGTACAAACTGTTTTCTTCAATCGCCTTCCGTTTTTCTGCAACGGTCATCTTGTTAAACGCAGTCTTTTTCGGCAGTCTTCCGTTCCAGACGGCTTTTTTACGAAGATATATTTCCTTCCCGACGGCATTTACTACAATTTCAGCAATGGCAGGCGCCGCAGCCAGGCCCGGACTTTGAATGCCGGCCGCATTGATAAATCCGGGCACTCCGGAAGCCCCCAGAATAAAATCTCCTGTACTTGAAACTGCGCGTAACCCGGCAAATTCCGTAATTGAGGCTCCCAACGGAAGATCCGGAATCAACTTCCGGGCTCCGGCAATGACCTCATCCATCCCTTCCGGTGTAACGGAAGTATCTTCTTTATTAAATTGGTCATTGGCAGTAGGACCGATAAACGTATTGCCATGGGTTGTGGTACATACCAGAATCCCTTTGCTCTTTTCGTTGGGACATGGAAACACAACACCATACACCAAAGAAGACGCAGCCATCTTGTCAAATAAAATGTATTCGCCTTTGCGGGGCGTAATGGTAAAGGAATCATCTCCTGCCAGTCTGGCGATTTCTTCCGCATAAATACCTGCGGCGTTGATTACGCATTTTGTCCTGATGGGACCTTTTGTTGTATTTACTATGGTTACAGCACCGTCTTCCTTAACAAAACCGTTCACTGCACAGTCACAGATAACCTGTGCGCCATTCTGTACTGCACATTGGGCAAAAGCCACCGCACATCCAAAAGGCCACATCACACCGGCCGTAGGCGCCCACAGTGCCGCTTTTGCTGTTACAAGGTTCGGCTCTTTTGCCAGCACTTCCTCCCGGGAAAGGATTTCCAGGCCGGGAACCCTGTTAGCCCTGCCTCGTTCCAGCAAAACCTGCAGATGTTGAACTTCCTCGTCATTTGTTGCGACAACAAGGCTGCCTGTCCATTTGATATCCAGATTCAAATCATCCTGCAGCTGATGATACAACGCGTTGCCCCGGACGTTGGTTTTCTGCTTCCAGCTTCCCGTGGGTGCGTCAAACCCCGCATGACAGACCGCGCTGTTTGCTTTGGTAGTACCTACGGCCACGTCCGGCTCTTTTTCGACCAGAAGGCAGCGAAGATCATATTTAGACAGTTCACGCAGAATGGCTGTTCCAACAATGCCCCCGCCGATGACTACAACGTCCGTTTCCTTAAAAAAATTCATTATTTCACTTCCCATGCTAAAATTGCAATGCTTTTTTGGGTTCCTTATTAAAAAAGTCGCACACTAAAAATCAAAAAATACTGTTTTTCCTCTGTATTCATTGTAACATATACTATGGCATATCGCGATTATGAATTTCAAAACGCCGTGGAAAACCTTGCACGATTTTTATCCACGGCGTTATATTTTTTTATGAAACCTTTTATTGCTTTACAATTGCCTCTTCGGATTCCACAGCGGCAATCGAAGTCACTTTGTCGCCTTCCCGCAGGGTGATTACATTCACGCCCATGGTGTTGCGTCCTAACTTACGCAGCTGGTCCACATCCATGCGGATCACGATACCGGCTGCGGTAATTATATACAACTCATCTTTCGGATCTACGACCGTCATACCGACAACTTCACCGGTTTTGGTATTGAGTTTGTAATTGATCCGGCCTTTGCCGCCCCGGGTCTGCTTTGTATATTCGGACAGCTTCGTCCGTTTTCCCTGACCATTTTCGGTTACCGTCAGCACTTCGCTTTCCGGGTCGTATGCATAATCCATCGCCACTACCGTATCGTGGAGCCCCAGATTGATGCCCCGTACACCGTGGGCGCTCCGGCCCATGCAGCGTACATCCTCCTCACTGAAATGAATCGCCATACCTTCCCGGGTCGCTATCAAAATGGACGCATTGCCGTCCGTCATCCTGACGCTGATCAGCTCCTCGTCTTCATTCAGGACAATTGCTTTCAGACCGCTCCGGCGCACAAAGGAAAAATCTGTCAGCTTGCAGCGTTTTACCGTGCCTTTGTCCGTAGCCATGAACAGATATTTATTTTCTTCAAATTCGGAAACGTTGATTACCGCGGTAATCTTTTCACCAGGACTCAGCTGTAGCAGGTTGATAATAGCAGATCCTTTTGCCGTGCGTCCGGCTTCCGGAATCTGATAGCCCCGCAGCGTATAGACCTGTCCCTTGTTTGTAAAGAACAGAATATAATTGTGGGTGGTGGCAAGGAACAAATATTGGGTAAAATCGTCTTCCTTTTTGCCGCTTCCTCCCTTTTTACCGATCCCGCCCCGCTGCTGCTTCCGGAAATTATCCGGGGTCTGCCGCTTGATATAGCCCTGGTTGCTCAGGGTAATGACGATTTCTTCGTCCGCAATCAAATCCAGCACATCCATATCCCCGGTATCATTTACAATTTCCGTCCGGCGGTCATCGCCAAACTTGTCCGCTTTTTCCTGCAAATCCTTTTTAATGATACCCAGAACTTTCTGCTCATCGGCCAGCACGCTTTCCAGATAATCAATGGTCTGTAATACATCAATATATTCATCGTCAATCTTTTTCCGTTCCAGACCGGTCAGGCGCTGCAGCCGCATATCCAGGATAGCCTGGGACTGACGGTCTGAGAGGCTGAATTTTTCCATTAACGAAGCCTTGGCGATTTCCGCGTTGGCACTGTTTCGGATCGTGTGGATTACTTCGTCAAGATGATCTAATGCTATTTTTAATCCTTCTAAAATATGCGCACGTTCCTTTGCTTTCGCCAGATCGTAACGGGTCCGGCGGGTCACAACATCCTTCTGATGGGAAACATAACATTCCAGGATCTGTTTCAGGTTAAGAACCTTCGGCTTGTTGTCCACCAGCGCCAGCATGATAACGCCGAAGGAGTCCTGCAACTGTGTATGTTTATATAATTTGTTAAGGATCACGTCCGGAACCACATCGGCCCGCAGTTCTACTACGACCCGCATCCCGCGGCGGTCGGACTCATCCCGCAAGTCGGTAATACCTTCTATTACACCGTCTTTTACCAGATTGGCAATGCTTTCCAACAGCCGGGCTTTATTCACCTGATAGGGAATTTCTGTTACTACGATGCGGTGTTTGTTTTTAGGCATCGGCTCAATCTCGGCCTTGGCCCTGACTTTAATAATGCCCCTGCCGGTTGCGTAAGCCTGACGGATGCCTTCCCTTCCCAAAATGGTAGCGCCGGTGGGAAAATCCGGGCCTTTGATGGCAGTCATCAGCTCATCTACCGATACATCCGGGTTGTCGATCAGCATATCGATGCCTCTGACAACTTCCCGCAGGTTATGAGGCGGAATATTGGTAGCCATACCTACGGCAATACCGGCGGAACCGTTTACCAGCAGAGCCGGTATCTTCGCCGGCAATACGGATGGTTCTTTTAAAGATTCATCGTAGTTAGGTATGAATTCAACCGTATCTTTTTCAATATCCTCCAGCATGGATTCCGCAATCTTTGTCATGCGGACTTCCGTATAACGCATGGCTGCCGGGCTGTCGCCATCCACGCTTCCGAAGTTGCCGTGGCCGTCTACCAGCAGGTAACGTGTATTAAAATCCTGGGCCAGGCGCACCGTTGCGTCGTAAACGGAAGAATCTCCGTGGGGATGGTACTTACCTAACACTTCACCGACGATACGCGCCGATTTTTTATAAGGACGGTTGGATGCCATGCCTGCTTCCTGCATCGCATACAGGATACGCCGGTGTACCGGTTTCAGACCGTCCCTTACATCAGGCAGCGCACGCTGGACAATTACGCTCATGGCGTAGTTGATATAAGAATCTTTCATTTTATTGGTTAAATCTACTTCCTCGATTTTTCCGCTGGAAGCGATATAACCGTCGTCGTTCACCATACCCTCTGTCTGTTCGTTTATGGTTTCCTGGTCAGGGGTTTTTGTCGTATCGTCCACTGTATCACCTCATATAACATTCTTTATTATAAACTAATTTATTATTCTTATATTATCCCGCTATATAAAATAGCGTCATGCCTTCCAGGCAGGTAAAAGAAATATGGGGAAGTTCATGCAGCTTTTCCGTTTCGCTCATTTCATTGCTGACAGCATACGGATTATCGCGGGTCAGTTCTTTTTCTTCCAGCGTCCACTTGGTACCGGTGACGGTAACCTTGCTTTTTTCCGTATAAGAAAGCAGGGAGACCGCTACCGGTGATTCTTCCGCAGGCGGATAAAACCTGATATTCACTCCTGCCGGAACAAATACCGCAATTTCCCTTTCATCTGCCATTACAATCACACGGTTGTTCTGCAGCGCCGCCGTGCCTAATGTTTCAAACGCACTCAGCAGATGATCCAGCCGCCCTCCGAATACGCCGGAAAAAATCCATAATTTTTCAGGAGGTAACAGTTCCAGAAGCAGCTGCAGATCTGTCTGATCCTTTTCCGCCGGAAATACGGTGGCTTTTCCGCTTTCCACGGCCTGCTTCCAAAGGGAACGGTCTGCGCTGTCGCCGTCGCCTATGACTCTGTCCGGGCTTAATCCTGCAGCATGGTAATAATTGATTCCTTTATCGGCAGCTAACAATTCAGGTGTTCCCGAAAGATTCTCTGCTGTCATCTCTAACCAGCCGGCGGCCGGTTTCCGGCCTCCGCATACGGAAAAAACAATTTCTTTTACAGGCTGTTCATCATTAATATGCAGCGTACCCTGGGGAAAGAAAATTTTATTCATGGGCGTACCTTCTTTTTGGCGGGAGCCGGTTTAATGATGATGCTGGTTCCATCCCGCACCACTTTCCAGTCTACATCCCCGCCTTTATCTTTCAGCCATTCCATACTCACTTCCAAAATGCAGCGGTTCAGTTTTTCTATTGCTTCCGGCGGAAGCATCATGGCTTCCGCTTCCTTTTTGATTGAAGAAGAATTTTTACGCAGCTTTACACGTCGGCTGTCGTCGCTTAACAGCGCTGTTTCAAAACTTTCCTCTTCCTCCATGCCACGGAACATATCCGCATCCGATAAATTTCTTTTAATCTTCACATTAACTCTCCATCAATATAGTTAGATTAAGCAATATATTTTTCCCGGAAGGATTCGCCCTGTCGGAAAGCTTAAAAGGCGACTGTATCTTTACAGGGTGACTCCGTAGCTTCGAGGGGAAAGGAGGGAAAAATCAGTTGCGTTATAAATCAAGTATTGCCTTTGTGGCATTTTCTTCAATAAACTGGCGTCGCGGTTCCACCTTGTCTCCCATTAAAATGGAGAAAATCGCATCCGCTTCCGCCGCATCGCTCAGGGTAACCTGCAGCAGGGTACGGTACTGGGGATCCATGGTGGTCTCCCACAGCTGCTCCGGATTCATTTCGCCCAGACCTTTGTAACGCTGTACGGATACATTTTTCTTATCGCTGCCGATTTCATCCATGCATACCCGCAGCTCTTCATCCGTATATGCGTAACGGTGGGCTTTCTGCCCCTTCTTAACTAAATACAGGGGCGGTTTGGCAATATATACATGACCTTCCGTAATCAATGGTTTCATGTAACGGTAGAAGAATGTTAAAAGCAGGGTGGCAATATGGGCGCCGTCCACGTCAGCATCGGTCATGATGATAATTTTTCCGTACCGCGCTTTGCTGATATCGAAATCTTCCCCGATACCGCAGCCGAAAGCCGTAATCATATTTTTGATTTCATCGCTGGACAGCATACGGTCCAGACGGGCCTTTTCAACATTTAAGATTTTACCGCGTAACGGCAGGATGGCCTGGAACTTGCGGTCACGTCCCTGCTTGGCACTGCCGCCTGCAGAATCACCTTCGACCAGGTAAATTTCAGTCATGGTATTGTCTTTGCTTTGACAGTCGGCCAGTTTACCGGGAAGGCTGCTGCTTTCCAGAATACTCTTTCTCCGGGTCAGATCCCTGGCTTTACGGGCAGCGGCCCGGGCACGGGAAGCCATTACTGCTTTTTCAATGATTTTCTTTGCTTCGCCGGGATGTTCTTCAAAGAACTCCTCCAGTTGTTCCGTTACCAAATTGTCTACAATACCGCGAATCTCACTGTTGCCTAATTTTGTTTTTGTCTGCCCTTCAAACTGGGGTTCCTGGACTTTGATGCTGATGACAGCGGTAATCCCTTCACGGCAGTCATCACCGCTCAGGTTTTCGTCATTATCTTTTAACAGATTGTTTTTACGGGCGTAATCGTTGATGGAGCGGGTCAGGGCCTGTTTAAAACCGCTCAGGTGGGTGCCGCCCTCTTCCGTATTGATGTTGTTTACATAGCTGAAAATATTTTCCGTATAACTGTCGGTATATTCCATGGCTACTTCAACAATATTGGTATCTTTTACGCCTTCCACATAAATAGGTTCCGCATTAATCTTATCTTTGTTAGCATCTACATACTTAACAAATTCAATAATGCCTCCCTTAAAATGGAAGGTCTCACTGCGTCCGTCCCGTTCATCCTGCAGGGAAATCGTTATCCCTTTATTTAAAAAGGCCAGTTCCCGCAGGCGCAGACGTAATATATCATAATCATAAACTGTTTCTGTAAAAATTGTATTGTCCGGTTTAAAATGAACCGTGGTACCGGTGGCATCGGCTGTTCCGATTTCATACAAAGGCTTGCTGGTCTTGCCCCGCATGAATTCAATCCCGTACCTTTTTCCGTTCCGGCGTACTTCCACTTCCATCTTTTCAGACAACGCGTTTACACAGGATACGCCTACACCGTGCAGACCGCCGGAAACCTTATAACCGCCGTCACCGAATTTACCGCCTGCGTGTAATACAGTCATAACAACTTCCACAGCCGGCTTTCCCGTTTTATGCATGTCTACAGGAATACCGCGGCCGTTATCAACAACCGTGATGCTGTTATCCGGATTAATGGTAACCTTTATGGTATCGCAGAAACCCGCCAGTGCTTCATCTATACTGTTATCTACTACTTCTGATACGAGATGGTGAAGACCGCGGCCGGAAATGCTGCCGATATACATACTGGGACGTTTCCGTACAGCTTCCAGTCCTTCCAAAACCTGAATCTGGCTGGCGCCGTACTGTCCGTCTACACCGGTAGCTTCTTTAATTTCCTTTTCGATTTCAACTTGTCTGGCTTCCTCGGCAGCGCGGATTTTTTCTGCGTCGTCGACTGCCTCCATCACTGTTTCATTCTTTTCAGCCATTATTTCCTCCGTTATTATAAATTAGGTTTTGATTGATCCGTTTTTGTAAAGTTGAAGCTGAAATCGGTGATAAATAAATACCGTTTTCCGTCAGCACCACACTGTCCGTATCAGCTTTTTCCAATACATTTTCAATATTGTAAGATTCACCGTTTTTATTTTTCAGGCTTATATAAAAATCTTTATTTTCTTTAACAGAAAATATGCCTATGATCTTTGCTGCCTCTATAAGACAGCCGCCTCCCAAATGAACAAACATAGTTTACTTTCCCTTTTGCAAAAATTTTAAAATATTTTCATATTCTTTTTCTTTGATCAGGGCCAGCGGCTTTCCGGCTTTCAACTGTATTCCCAGCTTTTTTTCCTGTTCGCTGGCTGTATTCAGGCGTATCTTTTCAAAATAATACATTTTAATATCATTTTTTATGATATTGAATTCTGTTTCATTGCATTTAATTATTTTCTTGATATCATACCATTTGATCCAAGGTTCTTTATGAATGAAATTCCATATTTTATATTCCAGTTCCTTATATTGCTTTATTTCACATAAATAACATATTTTTTCATTATTTTTTAAATATCCGCCGCATACAGGGCATTTTTTTATTTTACCTTCTTCATACAGTTTTTCCAGACCTAACCTTTTTTCTTCCACTCCAACAATAGCTTCCCTTACTTTTTCATTCCTGATATGGGCAAACTTTAACCTCAACCCTTCTCTTTCTTCTGCTGTGACAGCCGGAACAGGAAGTCTTTCTTCTGTATGACTGTGGGAATGTACCGGATATTTACGTCCATGCTTAAAATTTTTTCCTAATATAAATTTAATATCCTTTACATAATCGGTTCCCATAAATGTATTAATCTGGCGGATAAACTGGCTTTTATAATACATGAACTGATTAGACCAGACAGAAGAATCTACAGCCAGTGTTAAGATCCTTCGTTCCAGTTTTACAGGCCCGCAATGTTTTGCATTATTCGCTCCGATTATTTCAGCCCAGCAGGCTTTCATTTTAAAAAGATTATACTGATTCTGATTCGACTGGGAACCTGCCATCTTCAGTATAATTTTTTCAATACCTTCCATTTTAATTTAAAGTTATACTTCCCTTATCCACATTAAAATACTGGTTCGACCCAAAATCAGGAATCAGTGTTTTATCATTTACCGTAATAATCGTCTGTACTTTATCGTTGATAAAACTGATCAGCTGGTTTCTTCTGTACTGATCTAATTCGCTCATTACATCATCAAGCAAAAGGACAGGATATTCACCCGAAACCTTTTTAACATATTCAATTTGGGAAAGCTTAAGGGCCAGGGCGCAACAGCGCTGTTGTCCCTGGGAAGCAAAAGCCCGGCTGTCGACTCCATTGATGTATGTTTTTAAATCATCCCTGTGAACACCGATTCCCGTACTCCCCTGCATAATATCTTTAAACCTGCGTTCCTTCAGGCTTCCCATATAAAACTCTTTAATTCCCTGTAAGGTTTCCTCTTCTGGATAAAATACTTCTCCGTTATTTCCTTTCATTTCATATTTAATTTCAAGCAAATCAATTTTATTGGAAAGAATATGAAAAACAGGGATTGCTATCTCTTTCAGTTTCTTAAGATTATGCAGCCTTTTGATTAAAATCTGCGCCCCTGTATCGCAAATCTCTTCATCCCAGGCAGCAAGCGGCTGTTGCGGCTCGTTACGGTCACGGATTCCTTTTAACAGACTGTTTCTCTGTTTTAACACTCTGCGGTACCGGACAAGAAGTTCATAATAAACCGGTTCCGTCTGGGAAATTTCCATATCCATGAAACGCCGGCGCAGGGAAGGATCTCCTTTGATAATCTGCAGGTCTTCCGGAGAAAACATCACAGTGTTTAAAAAACTGTAATGATCCTTTGCCGTCGTTTTTTTGCCATCAATTTTTATTTCCTTACGTGTTTTTCCGTTATCCGTATACCTTTTCATACGAATGGAATGGCTTCCGTCCTCTTTCGTAAAATCCAGAAGCACAGCCATCCCTTCCGATGAAAATTTTACCATTTCGTCTTCTTTGTTGGTACGATGGCTCAAACCAAAAGAAGAATAAAAAATACTTTCCAGAATATTTGTTTTTCCCTGTCCGTTTTTGCCGTAAAAAACTGTTACCATTTTATCAAAGGCAACGGAACAGTGATCGTAATTACGGAAATTGACCAGCTGAAGCTTATTGATCTTCATTTGTCAGAAAATGACCCTTACAGGCGTTACAATATAAATATATTTTTCCTCACTGATTGGCTTGATACAAACCGGGCTAAGAGAATTATTCAGATTGATTTCCGCTTCTTCCGTTTCAATATTTTTCATAATGTCCATAATATATGCAGCGTTAAATGCCACATTTATGGGATTCCCTTCTGTTTTGCAGGAAATGATTTCTTCACCCGTACCAACGTCCGGGCTGCTGGACATAACTTTAATCTCATCTGCATTAATGCTGATTTTTACGATACTGTAATCGTTTTCGCTGCCGCTGCACAGGCTCATACGGCTGACAGCTCCGGCCAGATCCTTCACGTTTACTTTCGTCTTTACCGTGAACTGTGGCGGAATGACCCTTCTGTAGTCAGGAAATCTTCCTTCAATCAAACGGGACACTACAGACCATTTGTCAATTTTTACCATCAACTGATTATTTACGATGGAAAAAATTACTTCCTGTGGTAATTTTCCGTTCAGATTCTTATTAATTTCTTTTAGTACGATTGAAGGAATAATTACACTCAAATCTGGCGCATTCTCTGTCTCCAGAGTGCGAATGGCAAGCCTGTGGGTGTTCGTTCCTACAAATGTTATGTTATTATCCTTAATTTCGCAGAGTACGCCTGTAAACAAAGGACGGGCTGAATCGGTAGAACAGGCAAAAGCTGTTTTCTTGATCAGTTCCTTAATTTTTTCTTCTTCCAGAACAAAGGACTGTTTTGCTTCAATAGAGGGATATTTAGGATATTCGTTTACGTTCATCAGCAGAATCTTATAATCTGCTTTGCCTGACTGCAAACGCACATTATTGTCGTTTTCATATTTCGTTACTTTTACCGTTTCCCCATTGAAGTTACGGACCAGATCGTTAAAGCGGGAAGCCGCAATGACAATCTCACCCGGCTCTTCTACTTCAGCCTCTATTTCATTGCTCATGGATAGGTTAATGTCCATTCCTTCCAGTCTCAGAATACCGTTATTGGCAATAATATGCATTCCTCCAAAGATGGGCGTACTGGGTTTGGTTGCAATGGCTGGCATAATGGACTGTACTGCTTTATTTAACTCTGTAGTTATACATGTAAATTTCATTTGTTCACATTCCTTTCTTTTTTAGTTTTTTTTATTTTTATATAAATATAATTATCGTTGTAGTAGTAAATACTGTGTATTGTGTGGAAAAGCTTGTAAAACTGCTCCGTTAGTGCAAATCTTCCTGTGTATAAACTGTTTACAGTGTGTATAAGATTATGAACAGTATGAACAGCTCAAAAAGTTATTAACAGTTATACACACGTCAGTCACATATTATTCACATAGTTTTTAACAGTGCCATTAACGTGAAATCAGATCAGATGGAACGGATCTGTTCCTCAAATTGCTGCATCAGGTTGTCAAAACTACGGTCTTCTTTCCGCATTTTGTCAATTTTTTCAAAGGCATGAATTACCGTGGTGTGGTCCCTGCCGCCAAAGGAAAAACCTATTTTAGGAAGCGACGCGTCTGTCATCCTCCTGCACAGATACATGGCAATCTGTCTGGGCATGGCTATGTTTTTAGGCCTTTTCTTACCTATTAAATCATCTATCTGCAGGTTATAGAATTTGCATATATGGCTGATTATTTTCTCAATCGTAACATTTTGACGGGTGTGTGTGGCAAAATCTTTCAGCACTGTTTCAGTCATTTTCATATCAATGGGAATATGCATTATGCTGGCATAAGCTACGATTCGGTTAAATGCGCCTTCGATCATACGGATGTTGTTGTCGATGCTTACGGCAACCGTCTGGATTACATCATTCGGCATATCGATATTCTCGGTTTCCGCTTTTTTCCGTATGATAGCGATACGGGTTTCCAAATCGGGAGGCTGAATATCTGCTGTAAGACCGCTGGCAAAACGGGAACGCAGCCGTTCTTCAAGTTTATCCATGCTCTGGGGATTACGGTCACTGGAAATTACAATCTGTTTGTTAGCTTCTTTCAGTGCATTAAATGTATGGAAGAATTCTTCCTGGGTCCGTTCCTTGTTTTCCAAAAACTGTATGTCGTCTATAATCAGGCAGTCGATCGTACGGTATTTTTCCTGAAAAACTTTTACAGTATGATTTTGAATCGCGTTGATAATCTCATTCGTAAATGATTCGCTGGTCACATATTTAACTTTGGAATTAGGATTGGCTTCTAAAATGGCATTGCCGATGGCGTGCATCAGGTGGGTTTTACCCAATCCCGAATTTCCGTAGATAAACAAAGGGTTGTAAACATTGCCCGGATCTTTGGAAACTGCCATTGCAGCTGCCGTAGCAAACCGGTTGGAATTGCCTACTACAAAGGTTTCAAAACGTTGTTTTTTGTTAATATTACTTTCATAGGGCGCTTCTTTTATTTTATCGTCTTCTACAAAAAGAGAATTAATTTTGTAATTTTCTTTAGGCACATCCAGATAGCTCTGATTTTCTACTTTCAGTTCCAGATTTATGTTATTATTATTAGTAATTTCTTTTAAAGCAGCCAGAATGAGGGACAGGAAGTTCTGCTGGATTGAAGAACAGAGATTGGTACTCGGTACGGTGCAGTAAATAACGTCATTTTCGAACTTTACGGGGGTAATCTGCCGGATATACATATCCATGTTGGATTCACTGGTAGCATGGCTTAATTTATCAGTAAGCCGGCTCCAAATTTGATCTAAATCAAGTATTTCCATGAAGCATTTCCTTTCTTACAAATTTACTCTTTATTTTACCATAAAAATACCAAAAATAAAAGTTATCCACAGGGTATAAAACGATAGAATTTGTGAAATATTGTTAAATCCTTGACACTGTGTGGGCTTTTTAGTATAATTCTGTCAGCTATCAATTGAAATCATTTATATAGAGATTGATAAGACCATGGAATGAAGGAGGTAAGCACTGTGAAACGTACATTCCAGCCCAACAATCTGAGAAGAAAAAGAACGCACGGGTTCCGCAAGAGAATGGCTACACTGGGTGGCCGCCAGGTTCTGAAAAGAAGACGCTTAAAAGGCAGAAAGAAATTGTCTGCATAACTTTAGAATAAATAGGCCGCGCAAGTGGCCTATTTTTTCCATGTAGACAGGAGTATGGACGCAATGAAAGAATTTACTTTTCCCAAATCAAACAAAATCAAAGCAAAGAAAGAGTTTCAGAATGTGTATGAAAAAGGACATTCTGTAGTGGACGGTCTGGCTGTCTTCTATGTATTGCCCGGTGAAAATGAAAAGATTAAAATAGGTTTCGCTGTGGGTAAGAAGGTGGGCAATGCTGTTATTCGCAACCATGTGAAACGCATGATGCGCGAAGTCTTTCGTATGAACAAAAACAGATTAAAAGATAATTTCAAAGTGATTTGGGTAGCGCGCAAAAGACTGGCACAGGCAGATTACAAAACGTATGAAAGAGTGTTTTTAAGACTGGCTAAACGGGCAGCTCTGCTGCAGCAGGAGTAAAAATGATCAAGGATATTTCTTCTATTTTAAAAGTTATATTTACTTCCCTGATTCGTTTTTATCAGTTATGCATATCCCCGTTGTTAGGTAATAACTGCAGATATTATCCCACCTGTTCCCAATATGCAATAGAAGCAATTGAGAAAAAAGGAGTGATAAGAGGCTGCTGGATGGCGGTAAAACGGATCTGCCGCTGCCATCCCTGGCATGACGGGGGATATGATCCTGTGAAATAACATGCATTACGAATGACTTGTATTACGTATTGAAGGAGTGAAAAATTGGACTTTATAGCGAATCTGATTAATCATGTTATCCAGACGTTATATCACTTTTTAGGAAGTTTCGGTTTTCCAAATTATGGCCTTGCGATTGTATTGATGACTATCATCATTAAAATTATCCTTTTCCCGCTGACAAAAAAACAGATCGAGTCTACCAGGGCCATGATGTCGATCCAGCCTAAAATGAAAGAAATCCAGGAAAAATACAAAAACGACAAGGTTCGTCTGAATCAGGAACTGGCCAAGCTGTATCAGGAGCAGGGTGTGAATCCTATGGCAGGCTGCCTTCCTTTACTGATCCAGATGCCTATTTTATTTGGTATTTATTACGCTGTTCGTGATTTGCAGTATGAAGGACCTGCTAATTTCCTTTGGATGGAAAATATTGCCAATCCCGATCCCTTATATATTCTGCCTGTATTGTCTGCAGTAACCACATATATCCAGGCTAAACAGACCATGCCCAAAAAAGATCCCAATGCCAAGCAGCAGGATGGTTTGATGGGTATGATGCAGGGACAGATGATGACCTATTTTATGCCTCTTTTCATCGGCTATATCAGCTTGAGTTTTCCTGCCGCTTTGGTTCTTTACTGGATTGTAATGAATATTATGCAAATCGGGCAGCAGGCTTTGATTAACTCACAGATGGACCGTAAAAAAGCATAACCGGTTTTTATGATTAATAAGGAGTTTAAAATGAATGTAGAATCTGTAGGTAAAACCGTAGAAGAAGCACTGGAATCAGCATTAAAAGAATTAAACCTTACCAAAGAGGAAGTTGATTATACTGTTTTAGTAGAACCAAAAAAGGGATTTTTGGGTTTTGGTAAAAAGGAAGCAAAAATCCTGGTAACGCCGAAAGCGGATACTATTTCCCTTAAAGCGGAAAAAAAGCCTGAAGAAGAATCACTGAAAGATAAAATCGTTTCTTTCGGAGAAAAGACTACCGAATCAGCCGGTGCGGTTTTGCGTAAAGTAGGGGAAAAAGCAGACGAACTGGATGAAAGACAGAAAGCCTTTAATAACCGGGTAAAAGAAAAATGGAACGACACCGTTGATTCTGTGAAGGAAAGCGGAGATAAAGTAAAGAATGCAGTCAACGAAAAAGTGGAAACAGCGAATGCTGTAACCGCTGCCGTAAAAAATACGCTGGCAGACCGTGAACGGAAAAATAAACGTCAGGCTAATGAAGCGGCAAAAGAGTTTGTCGTTGATGATGCTGTGGTAGATGAAGCCAAAGAGTTTCTGGCAAAAATTTTCAAGGCAATGAAAATCGACGTTGTCATGGAAAAATTTGTCAATAAAAAAGACGGCTGTGTAGTACTGAAACTCCATGGCGACGACATGGGCATCCTGATCGGTAAACACGGACAGACACTGGATTCTTTACAGTATCTGACCAATCTGGTTGCCAATAAAAATACGGAAAACAGGGTGCACATCGTAATTGATGTGGAGAACTACCGGGATCGCAGGGCGGAAACACTGACCCGCCTGGCCAAACGGTTAGCTGAAAAAGTTAAAAAAAGCGGAGAACGCATTGTGTTGGAGCCCATGAACCCCCATGAACGGAAAATCATCCACACCGCGTTGCAGAACGATAGCAAAATTACGACGCTGAGCGAAGGCAGCGAACCCTTCCGTAAGGTTGTTATCGAACTTAAAAAATAAGTTAAAACGAAAAACCCGGTGTAGATTTTCTGCCCGGGTTTATTTTGTTATTTATTACATTTATATGCATAAGTTATATGTGTAAGGTGAATACCATGATACAGGAAGATACGATCAGTGCCGTTACCACAGCGCCGGGAAGCGCGGCCATCGGCATTGTACGGATCAGCGGTACAGAAGCGCTGACTATCGCAGACAGAATGTTTTTTGCTGCTTCCGGGAAAAAACTGGAAACCTATCCTTCCCATACGATGGTCTATGGGTTTGTCAGGGACAGGGAGGGAAAAGATATCGACGAAGTAATGACGGTCTATATGAAGGCGCCCCGCTCTTATACAGCAGAAGATGTAATTGAAATACAGTGTCACGGGGGCATGCAGAGCCTCCGCCAGATTCTGGCCCTGACTTTTTTTTACGGGGCCCGTCCCGCAGAACCGGGGGAATTTACCAAGCGAGCCTTTTTAAACGGCCGCATCGATCTTGTTCAGGCGGAATCCGTTATGGACATCATCAATTCCAGAAGTTCTGCAGCCCTGAAAATTGCCGTGCAGCAGCAGGAAGGTTTCTTTTCCAAAAAGTTAAAAGATGTCCGCAGGAAGTTGCGGGACGTCATTGTGCATCTGGAAGCAGTCATCGATTATCCGGAAGAGGATATTGAGGATGTTACTTATAAGGAAGTAAAAGAATCCATATCCGCAGCAGAGCAAGAAGTATCCGTCCTGCTGGAAGGAGCCCATACCGGCAAAATTTTAAAAGAAGGTTTACGGACAGCGATTATCGGCCGTCCCAATGTGGGAAAATCCAGTCTGTTAAATACACTCTTAAAAGAAGACCGGGCGCTGGTTTCCGAATTCGAAGGGACCACGCGGGACGTAATCGAAGAACAGCTTGTCATCGGAGGAGTTCCTGTCCTGCTGGCAGATACTGCAGGTATTCATGATACCAAAGATTTTGTGGAAAAACTGGGTGTGGAACGGAGCCGCGCTTTCTTAGACAAAGCGGAACTGGTCCTTGTGGTATTAGACGGAACCCAGCCGTTAACGCCGGATGATGAAACGATTTTAGCTGCGGTAAAGGGCAAGAATACGGTAATAGTTGTAAATAAAACAGATATCACGGAAAGCGTGATTACGAAAGAACTGGTCGGTCGTTTTTCCCCGGAAAATATCATTGAAATTTCCGCTAAGACAAAAGAAGGGATAGACAGGCTGGAAAACTGGCTGAAAGAATATGTCTACGGCAGCAGCCGGCAGCCGGATGAAGAAATTTACATCCAGAATGAGCGGCAAATCAACCTGTTGCGCCAGGCTGCGGACAGTTTAAAAGATGCCGTGGATGCTGCGGAAAACCGGCTCCCTTACGATTGCCTTACCATTGATGTGGACAGGGCTCTCACATTGATGGGGGAGATTACCGGGGAAACGGTGCGGGACGAAATCATCAATGAAATTTTTGCCCGTTTCTGTGTAGGAAAGTGAGAAAAGATGGGAATCATTGTAGATTCATATGATGTAATTGTAATTGGAGCAGGGCACGCCGGGGTGGAAGCCAGCCTGGCAGCGGCCCGGTTAGGGTATAAGACGCTGTTGGCAACACTCTCCCTGGATAATATTGCCCTCATGCCCTGCAATCCGTCCGTAGGCGGAAGCGCCAAAGGGCAGTTGGTAGGGGAAATTGACGCGCTTGGCGGGCAGATGGGCCTCAGTGCCGATGAAGCCTGCATCCAGATGCGCATGCTGAATACCGGGAAGGGATACGCCGTCCATTCCCTGCGGGCCCAGGCAGACAAGCCTTTTTACCACGTGATCATGAAAAAGGTGGTAGAAAATCAGGAGAATCTGGACGTGAAGCAGCTGATGATCGATAAGCTGCTGGTGCGCAACGATGAAGTGGTGGGCGTGGAAGCGGAAACCGGCGAGGTGTTTGAAACATCCATTGTGATTTTATGTACGGGAACCTATCTGCGCAGCAAAATCGTATTTGGCAGTGTGAATTATGAATCCGGTCCCAACGGCCTGCGCAGTGCTAACAAGCTGTCGGAATCGCTGTTGGAAGCAGGGGTGGAACTGACCCGTTTTAAAACCGGTACACCGGCCCGGGTTGACCGGCGCAGCCTTGATTTTTCCAAAATGCAGATCCAGGAAGGGGATCCGGAACTGCGAAACTTTTCCTATATAAGTGGTATTACCCACCGGGAACAGGTTCCCTGCTGGCTTACTTATACTTCTCCCGTCACTCATCAGATCATTAAAGATAATCTGGTTCGTTCCGGTATGTTCAACGGGCTGGTGGAAGGAATCGGGCCCCGGTATTGCCCATCCATTGAATCCAAGATCATCCGGTTCAAGGATAAGGAACGGCACCAGCTGTTCATTGAACCGGAAGGATTAAATACCAATGAAATGTATGTGCAGGGCATGTCTTCGGCTCTGCCTGCGGATGTGCAAGTGCAGTTTATGCAGACCATACCGGGACTGGAGCATGTAAAAATGATGCGTCCCGGATATGCTATTGATTATGACTGCCTGGACCCGCTGCAGTTAAAATCTTCTCTGGAACATAAACATATCAAAGGATTATTTTCTGCCGGTCAGTCCAACGGCACCAGCGGCTATGAAGAAGCGGCAGGCCAGGGACTGATCGCGGGGATCAACGCGGTGCGTAAACTGCAGGGCAAACCGCCTCTGGTATTAGGGCGGAACGAAGCCTACATCGGCGTGCTGATTGACGATCTGGTAACAAAAGGCACCAATGAACCCTACCGGATGATGACTTCCCGGGCGGAATACCGTCTGCTGCTGCGGCAGGACAACGGGGATCTGCGCCTGACGGAAAAAGGCCGGGAGATTGGTCTGGTAACAGACGAACGCTGGGAAAAGTTTACGAAAAAGAGATCGGAAATTGAACGGGCGATGCATTATCTGCAGAATACGTTCGTTTCCCCGACAGAAGAAATCAATGCCAAACTGATTTCTGCCGGCAGCGTGCCTCTGAAAAAAGGGGAGAACCTGGCAACCCTGCTGAAGCGCAGTGAAATGTCCTATGAAAAGCTGCAGGTATTTTTTGGCGCACCGGAGATTTCCGGCGTGGTCAGGGAACAGGCGGAAATCCAATGCAAGTACGAAGGCTATATTTTAAAACAGAAGCAGGCAGTCGAAAAAGCCCTTCGGCTGGAAAATAAAAAAATCCCTGCAGATATCGATTATTTTGCGCTGAAGGAATTATCCAATGAAGCAGCAGAGAAGCTGGATAAGGTGCGGCCCGATTCCCTGGGACAGGCTTCCCGTATTTCCGGTGTTTCCCCTGCTGATATTGGCGTACTGATGATCGCGTTGGAGGTACATCGCCGTCAGGAGGAAAAGCAATGAGTCCCCTGTCTGAAACATTTACAGAAAATACATTTGCAGTTTCTGCAGAAGCCGCGCAGTGTAAAGATATACTGGAAAAAGAGTGTGCCCTCGCCGGAATCCGTTTAAGCCGGACCCAGTTATTGCAGTTCGGTCTGTATTTTGACCTGCTGACAGAAAAAAATAAAGTTATGAATTTGACAGCGCTGACTTCACCACATGACGTAGCAGTGAAACATTTTATTGATTCCCTGCTTTGTTACGATGCCGTAATGATGCAGGGAAAAAAAGTGATCGATGTTGGGACCGGGGCCGGTTTTCCCGGTATTCCCTTAAAAATTTTCGATCCTTCCCTGCAATTAATATTGCTGGATTCCCTGGAAAAACGGCTGAAGTTTTTGCAGGAAACCGTGGGGCAGCTGCAACTGGCGGACGTAAGCCTTGAGCATATGCGTGCGGAAGATGCGGGCCGGGACAAAAAGCTGCGGGGACAGGCTGACGCAGTGGTCAGCAGGGCCGTAGCCCGGCTTTCTGTTCTGGCGGAATACTGCCTTCCCCTGGTAAAAAAGAGCGGTTTTTTTGTTGCGTTAAAAGGAAGCAAATACAAAGAAGAACTGGCGGAAGCGGAGAAAGCAGTGAAAATCTTAGGCGGCAAGGTGACGTCAGTGAGAGAAGTGGAGCTACCCGGATTAAATGACGGGCGGGCCATCATAGTCATTCAGAAAATCAAGGATACACCGGCCGCTTATCCCCGAAAGGCAGGGCAGCCGGGAAAAAATCCGCTAGGATTATAGAATCAATTGTTAATTAATTTACTGCAGGTATTCCTGTTTTATGGTAAAATAAAACTGTGATTACGAAACGTCCGGGAACTTTTATTGTTAATAATCAGTTTCCTGTTATAGAGAAAGTGGGGAAATCTTGTGCAGGATGGATTCAACGAATTAAATGTTGAAGCATTAAAAGCAGGGAACCTGAATAATAATACAGATGTCCAGATGATTCAGGTTCCCCTTTCTAACATAGTACCCAACCCATACCAGCCGCGTAAGGAGTTTGAGCCGGAAGCCCTGTCGGAACTGGCCGAGTCCATCCGCCAGTACGGTGTGCTTCAGCCGCTTTTGGTGGCACCGGGTAAGGACGGAACATATATACTGATTGCCGGCGAACGAAGAATGCGGGCTTCCACTATGGCCGGACTGGAAACGGTTCCTGTCATCGTAAGCGAATATACCAGCCAGCAGATTGCGGAAATCGCTCTGATTGAAAATCTGCAGCGTAAGGATCTGCATTACCTGGAAGAGGCGGAAGGGTATGAAAAGCTTTTGAATACCTTTCACCTGACCCAGGAATCCATGGCCGTCCGGGTTGGCAAAAAACAGTCTACCATTGCGAATAAGCTCCGGCTTTTACGGCTGCCATCTTCCGTACGAAAAATGTTGCACAACAGCGAGCTGACGGAACGGCATGCCCGTGAACTGTTAAAATTAAAAGACGAAAAGACCCAGAAAGCTGTTTTGCAAAAGGTCATAAAGGGCCATCTTAATGTAAGGCAGACCGAAGCGCTGGTGGCCAAAACGCTGAAAGCGGAAGGAAAGCTGAAAGAGAAGAAACCAAGAGTTTTCATCGTAAATGATGTGCGCATTTACCTGAACAGCATCAAACAGGTCATGCAGGCCGTTCAGGAAGCGGGCATTCCTTCCAGTATGGAACAGGAAATGGACGGCGATGACGTCGTAGTGACTCTGCGTATTAAAAATGCAAAAAAGCGGAAAGATCCTAATATTATTAAACTCTTTTAAAGAGATGCTGGTTAATTAGTGTTTCCATAATATAAACTTGTGGATAACCCTGTGAATAGTGTGTATAAATATAAATCGGTTACAAAGTAGTTTCACGTGAAACGGGCAGCAGGTTTTCTGAAATCTGCTATCATATATGGAAGTAACGGAGGGAAATGTTGTGGTAAAAGTCATCGCGTTAGCCAATCAAAAAGGCGGTGTCGGAAAAACGACAACCGCAGTGAATTTAGCTGCCTGCCTGGCTGCAGAAGGACGAAAAGTGCTGTTGGTGGATTCTGATCCCCAGGGCAATGCTACAACCGGTCTTGGGCTGGACAAGCGGGATATCAAGGAAAGTATTTATGATATTCTGGTAAATGATGTGCCGGCAAAAGAGGTTATCATTCCGACAGCCATTGAAAACCTTTCCCTGCTGCCGGCCACGATTGCGCTGGCCGGAGCGGAAATCGAACTGGTCAACATGATGAGCCGTGAGAATCGGCTGAGAAACGCATTGGAGCGCGTAAAATATGATTATGATTACGTTCTCATCGACTGCCCGCCATCTCTGGGCCTGCTGACACTGAATGCTTTGACGGCTTCCAGTTCCGTTATGATTCCCATCCAGTGTGAATTTTATGCGCTGGAAGGCGTTACCATGCTGATGAACACGATCCAGCTGGTGCAACGGAACCTGAATCCGGCACTGAAGCTGGAAGGCGTGGTCATGACCATGTTTGACGCAAGGACCAATCTGGCTACGGATGTGGTCAGTGAAGTAAAAAAATATTTTTCTGCCAAAATGTACAATACCATTATCCCGCGCAATGTAAAATTAAGCGAAGCTCCCAGTCACGGCGAACCTGTCATCGTATATGACCCCCGGAGTAAAGGTGCCCAGGTGTATCAGGAGCTTGCCAGGGAGGTAATCGGTGATGAGTAAGCACAGTGGTTTGGGCAGGGGGCTGGAATCCCTGCTTTCTTCCAGCGAATCACAGTATGAATCGGCGATGCCGACGAAGGAAAATGCGGGGGCAGTGGAAGTTCCTGTAGAAAGTATCCGGCCAAACCCGTACCAGCCCAGAAAAACATTTGATAAAGAAAAACTGAAAGAGCTGAGCGATTCCATCAAAAAATATGGCATCTTACAACCTCTGGTCGTCCGTAAAAAAGGAACGGGTTATGAACTGGTGGCAGGCGAACGGCGCCTCCGCGCCGCGAAGCTGGCAAAATTGCAGACGGTTCCCGTCCTGATCCGGGAATATGACGAGAGACAGATGCGGGAACTTTCACTGGTGGAGAACATCCAGCGTCATGATTTAAATCCCCTGGAAGAAGCGAGGGCAATCCGGGAACTGATGAAACAATGCGGTTACACACAGGCACAGGCTGCCGAACGGTTGGGACGGAGCCGTGCCGCAGTGGCGAACCTGCTCCGTATGCTGAACCTGCCGGAAGAACTGCAGGAAATGGTTGCCAATGAAACAGTAACAGCAGGACAGGTGCGGCCATTGCTGGCACTGGCGGATCGGGAACAGCAGCTGAAAATCGGAAAAGCACTGACAGAACACAGCTGGAGCGCCCGTACCGTAGAAGAAGTCGTTAAAACAATTAAAGAAGGAAAGCCCCTTCAGGTTTTGGATGAGCGGGTCGTGATTTTGGACAAAAACGGAAAACCGGTCAAAGAAACAAAAGCCGCAAGCGATAAAAAAGGGAAAAAGAAGTCGTCCGGATCCGTTGCGGACATCCATTACAAACAGTTTGAAGAAAATCTGATCGAAGCACTGGGAACCAAGGTACGCATCGTCAGCAAAAATAATAATGTAGGAAAAATTGAAATCGATTATTATTCCATCGACGATCTGGACCGTATCTGCGAGTTGCTTCAGGGAAAGAACGACAGCAACAGCATTGGAACGGCTCCGTGGTTGAAAACCAAGTTTACTGTATAATTACAGTTTGAAATAATGGACGACTGCAGGGCGTTACGGATAGAGTGTCTTTGATTCACACATTTGACAGGAAGGATCTATGACAGGTTTAGGGACACTGGTCAACTGTGCGGCAATTTTAGCAGGCTGTGCAGTTGGCCTTATTTTGAAAAAAGGGTTTCCTGAAAAATGGCAGGAAACGATCATGTACGGAGTAGCACTCTGTATCTTCTTAATCGGCGTACAAATGGCGCAAAAGAGCCAGAATGTGGTACTTGTCATTGCCAGCGTTGTCATCGGCAGCATCATTGGCGAGATGCTGGACATTCAGACAAAGCTGGATACGTTTGGCCTCTGGGTTGAAAAGAAGCTTCTGGGAGACCGGGGTACGTCCGGCTCTTTCGGCAAGGGATTTATTTCCGCCAGCTTGATCTTCTGTATCGGCGCCATGGCAATTATTGGCAGTATCGAAGACGGACTGACAGGCAATCATCAGATCCTGTTCGCGAAAGCGATGCTGGATGGTATCTTATCCATCATATTTGGAGCCAATATGGGAGCCGGCGTGGCGTTATCCGCTGTTCCGGTAGGCCTGTACCAGGGAACGATCACACTGCTTGCCTCCTGGATGCAGAACTTGCTGACACCTGATATCATACAGGAAGTCAGCGCAACCGGCGGCGTTCTGATTATGGCCATCGGTATTGTGCAGGCAAAACTCCTGCCGATCCGGCTTGCTAATCAGATACCAGCCCTGCCGGCAGCCGTGCTTCTGGCTAAACTGTTTTTGTAAATTTTGAATAAGGACAAAAGTTTGTGTTTGGTAGACTTAAAAACAAAAAGTGACATAAATGTTACTGTTTCGTGTTAAAAAGCGCGTAAGTGCATGTTTTTGCAGGAAAAATGTTGACAAAAGTGTGAAACAGTTTCTATAATGTCTTATGATATAAAAATGGAATGATGTTTTTATATTATATTAAGAAACGAAGATGTTATGTTTGCAGTAATGAGGGGAATGAGATTTTAACTATTATTTTACTAAGGAAGGGTGAAGACAAAATGAAATTTTGGAAAAAAGCGTCCCGTGTCGCGTTTGCGGCTATGTTGATTGCCGGTCTGACAGCTGGCTGCTCCGGTGGCGGCGGTGAGAAAAAAGCGGCTGATGCGGGCAAGGAAATTGTAGTAGGCGTTAACGCCGAACTGACAGGCAATGTTGCCAACTACGGCAAGAGCATGCTGTCCGGTTTTGAACTGGCCGTAGAAGAAGTTAACAAGGCCGGCGGTGTGGACGGCAAACAGATCAAAGTAGTGACGGCGGACAACAAGTCTGAGCCTTCTGAATCCGGTAACGCGGCTACCAAACTGGTGACCCAGAACAAAGCAGTTGCCGTAATCGGCCCGGCTACCAGCGGCTGCGTAGCTGCAGAAGAACCGGTGCTGACTGCCAACAAGATTCCTTTGATTGCTCCCTGCGCAACAGCGCCTGGCATTACCCTGCAGAAAGACGGCAAGGTAAAACCCTTTGTATTCCGTGCCTGCTTTATTGACCCCTACCAGGGCGACATCATGGCACAGTTTGCCGCAAAAGACCTGAAAGTAAAGAAAGCAGCCATCCTGCATGATTCTTCCAGCGATTACTCCAAAGGCCTGGCAGAAGTATTTACGAAAGTATTTACCGCTAATGGTGGCCAGATTACTGCAGACGAAGCCTTCCTGTCCAAGGACGTTGACTTTAAGGCTTCCCTGACCAAGATCAAAGCAACCAATCCGGAAGCCATTTACATCCCCGGTTACTATGAAGAAGTTGCCAAGATCATCAAACAGGCCCGTGAAATCGGCCTGACCTGCCCGTTGCTGGGTTCTGACGGCTGGGATTCCCCGAAACTGGTTGAAGTTGCCGGCAAAGAAGCCTGCAACAAAGGATACTTCACCAATGCGTATACTGCAGAAGATAAAGATCCTGTTGTGCAGAAATTCGTCAAAGCTTACCAGGGCAAATTCAACAAGGTTCCTGATGTGTTCGCCATGCAGGGTTACAACGCAGGTTTAGTTCTGTTCAATGCCATCAAGACTGCAAAGACCACTGACGGCACGAAACTGGCAGAAGCCATTGCCAAAACAAAAGACCTGCAGGTTGCTAACGGCAAACTGACTTATGATGAAAAACACAATCCGATTACGACTGCGTTAGTTCTTGAACTGAAAGACGGTAAGATGACGCTGAACAAGAAGATTGGCGGCTGATTCACAACGCAGATTCACAAACCGGGGAAATTGAAATAGAGAAAGATTTTTCCCAAAAAAACAGTAATCCGGAAGCATTGTGGCTGTGGTGCGGGTCGCCACAGCCATTTGCTTCTATATTCGGAGGAAGAAATTATGGAAACCGGTTTTTTGCATCAGTTAGTCCAACAGCTGATAAACGGTATTTCCCTGGGTAGTATCTATGCGCTGATCGCATTGGGATACACCATGATTTACGGTATTTTAAAATTAATTAATTTTGCCCACGGCGATATTTATATGCTGGGGGCTTATATCGGGTTTGTCTGCACTTCTGTTTTGAAACTGTCCTTTATACCGGCGCTGATCCTGTCTATGATCGGGGCGGCCCTGGCAGGAATGGTGATTGAACGTGTAGCCTACCGTCCCATGCGGAACGCTCCCCGTATCGCCATCCTGATCACGGCTATCGGCGTTTCGTTCTTTTTGGAAAATGTGATGATCTTGTTTGCCTCCCCCCAGCCCCGTACCTTCCCCGCTGTATTTACGGCCACGGTGTATCATGTAGGCGCCTGGGTGGTGAACAGCCAGCAGATCGTAATCCTTATCAGCGCTCTGGTACTGATGGTAGCCCTTACTTATATTGTTAACCAGACCAGGGCGGGCAAAGCCATGCGCGCGGTGTCCTTTGACGCAGACGCAGCCCGGCTGATGGGGATTGACATCGACTCGACAATTTCCATGACCTTCGCGTTAGGCTCCGCCCTGGCGGCAGCTGGCGGGGTTTTGGTCGGCATATATTACAACTCCATCGACCCCCTGATGGGCATGGTTCCAGGCATCAAAGCCTTCGTCGCTGCGGTACTGGGCGGCATTGGCATCATCCCCGGGGCGATGCTGGGCGGTATTATTCTGGGTGTGGTGGAAGCTCTGGTCAGCGGCTTCATTTCCTCCACCTTCCGCGATGCTGCCGCATTTGCAATTCTGATCATCATTCTTCTCTTCAAGCCCCAGGGCCTGATGGGCAAGAATATCCGTGAAAAGGTGTAAGAGGTGACGACAATGAAAAAAGAACGAAAGTTTGACTTAAAAGCATTGGCTGCCTCTGTTGTGATCTTTGCCGTGCTGCAGGGCCTCATGTCTGCAGAGATCATCGGCCCTTTCTGGGAACTGAACCTGATCCTGATCTGCATGAATATTATCCTGGCTTCCAGTCTGAACATGATTAACGGGTTCACCGGACAGTTCTCCATCGGCCACGCCGGCTTTCTGGCGGTAGGCGCCTACGTGGGCGCGGTGATGACGGTAAAATTGGGCTATTCCTTTCCGATGGCCATCGTAGCCGGTACCGTTGCGGCCGGTTTCCTGGGCTTTCTCATCGGTCTGCCCACCCTGCGTCTGGACGGCGACTATCTGGCTATCGCTACTCTGGGCCTGGGCGAAATTATCCGTATCTGCATCCTTAATATTGAATACATCGGCGGCGCTTCCGGCCTGATGGGTATTCCCCGGATGACCAACTTTACCATCACCTTCTGGCTGATGATTGCCGTGCTTTTCTTTATTAAAAACTTTAAAAACTCGGCCCACGGCCGTGCCTGTCTGGCTATCCGCGAAAATGAGATCGCAGCGGACACCATGGGCATTGACACCACGAAATACAAAGTAATGGCCTTCACTCTGGGCGCTTCCTTCGCAGGTACTGCCGGGGTGCTGTTCTCCCATTACTTCTTCATCGCTCATCCGGCGTCCTTCACTTTCATGCGTTCCTTTGATATCCTGACCATGGTAGTGCTGGGCGGTCTGGGCTCCCTGACCGGTTCCATCACCGGCGCCATCCTGCTGACCTTTATCTCGGCTGCGCTGGCTGATTTCCCGGAATGGCGTATGATCATCTACTCACTGGCCATGATCATCCTGATGCTGTACCGTCCTCAGGGACTGTTTGGCAACAAAGAACTCTCCGAAAAGGTTTTCAGCAGCCTGAAAGGAGGTAAGGGCAATGAGTGAGAAAAAACGTTTACTGGACCTGCAGGACGTTTCCATCGTGTTCGGCGGCCTGCGTGCTGTATCCAATTTTACGATGCATATTGACGAGGGCGAACTGGTAGGTCTCATCGGCCCCAACGGCGCCGGCAAGACCACTGCCTTTAATATGATCACCGGCGTGTACGTGCCTACGGAAGGAAAAATTTTCTTCGACGGCAAACTGATCAACGGGAAAAAATCCTATCAGGTTACCCAGATGGGCATGGCCCGTACCTTCCAGAACATCCGCCTTTTCTCTGAACTGTCGGTACTGGACAATGTAAAGATCGCCAATAATATGCACATCGATTATAGCCTGCCCCATGCGATTTTGCGGGTAAAGAGGTATTTTGACGAAGAAGATAAAGTAACGGAGCAGGGGATGGAACTGTTAAAGCTGTTCCATCTGGATAAGCATGCCTACGACATGGCAAAGAATCTCCCTTACGGCGCCCAGCGGCGTCTGGAAATTGCCCGGGCGCTGGCCACGAAGCCACAGCTTCTTCTGTTGGACGAACCGGCTGCCGGCATGAACCCACAGGAAACCAAAGAGCTGATGGAAATGATCCAGTGGTTGCGGGATAATTTTAAAATCTCTATTTTGCTCATCGAGCACGACATGAGCCTGGTCATGGGTGTCTGCGAGCGGCTGTACGTACTGGAATACGGCATGTGTATCGCCACCGGTACGCCAGACGAGATCAAGAAAAACAAGAGAGTAATCAAAGCATATCTGGGCGGGGAGGTGTAACAGGATGGACATGCTGACAGTTGAGGACATCAACGTATATTATGGCGCGATCCATGCAATCAAAGGCATCAGCCTGTCTGTAGCCAAAGGCAGCATCACCACCCTGATCGGGTCTAACGGCGCCGGCAAATCCACCACGCTGCATACGATTTCCGGTCTGCTGAAACCCAAAACCGGAAAAATAACCTTTGAAGACAAGGACATCACCGGGAAAGCCGCCCATAAAATTGTGGGTATGGGTCTGAGCCAGGTTCCGGAAGGCCGTCACGTGTTTGCCAACATGACGGTTATGGAAAATCTGGAACTGGGCGCGTACCTTCGTAAAGACAAAGAAGAAATCAACAAAGACCTGACCGACGTCTTTACTAAATTTCCCCGGCTGCTGGAACGGAAAGATCAGATTGCTGGCACCCTGTCCGGCGGTGAACAGCAGATGCTGGCTATGGGCCGGGCGCTGATGAGCCGTCCGCGGCTGATCCTCCTGGACGAACCGTCCATGGGTCTGGCTCCCCTGCTGGTGCAAGAAATTTTCAACATCATCAAAGAGATCAACGACAGCGGGACCACGGTACTGCTGGTCGAGCAGAACGCCCGGATGGCACTGTCCATTGCGGACAAGGCTTATGTGTTGGAGACCGGGAAGATCACACTGGAAGGTACCGGCAAAGAACTGCTGACCAGCGAAGCAGTGCAGAAAGCGTACCTGGGCGGCTAATGTATGGATGGAACGGGAAGAGGTTTTCTCTTTTGAAACAGTTCTTCGCTAACGGTTAAAATGTGTTATAATATAAACAGATAACACTGAATCTAAGTCCAGCGGTAAAATGTCAAGACACCAATGAGTAAAAAACACTAGTTTTTAAAACTCATTTCAAGCAATGCAAAACACCTACCTAAGCCCCGCAGCCT
>NZ_DBMCWA010000021.1:0-34778 GCF_056977735.1 Succiniclasticum sp. | reverse complement strand
CCATGCGCGCCCAAAAGGCCGAAACATTCACCGGGTGCATGATAACGAGACAACCGTGGATATCTTCGGGGGTCAGTTCTTTACCCAGTTCCATAGCCGCCGCAGTCCCCGGATATTCGCTGCCGTGTACGCCTGACGTGACCAGAACGGTGGGTCCGTCAAACTTTCCGTTGATAAACGTTACGGGTATGGTGTTCAGGGTACGTGGCACATCCACAAAAGTACGTAATTTGGTTCCGGGTTCAATATGGTGGTTTGCAAAGCAGACTGTGTGTAACATGGTTCCTCCTAAATTACTATTGAATTTAATAAAACGAAAACACAAATGAAACTAAATACTAATTTATGAAATATATATTAGCAAAATTCTTCTTCTTTTTCAATATACCATATGAATAACTTTCTGTTCTACGGGGATACCCTCTTTAGACGACCGTCCTCCTTTCCCGGTTAGTCTTGGCTAACCATGTGTTCAAAAAAATCCCCCGGGTTATGCGCCTCCCGGGAGACCTGTCATCAACACTTCCACACTGACATCACTTCATGATTTCGGCAAATTTATCCTTGACAATCTTTTCTTCTACCGCCAGCTTGTTCCAGTTCACCGACAGGGAGTGGATTCGCAGATTGTTTATATCTTGCGCGCCGGCAGGCTCCCTTACGCCGTACTTCACCGGGTGCATATAGGCCAGGCTCATAGCCGACTGCCCTTCTTTGCTCAGCCACCAGTCCACTAATTTTTTTGCCCCCTCAGGGTTTACAGTGTCCTTCATGATAGCGATATAACCGGGTACCAAGATGCTGCCCTCTTCCGGATACACGACGGTAGCGTTAACACCCTGGGTGGCTTTCTGCTTCAGTACGTTTTCTTCCATGGTGATAGTGATAGGGTACTCGCCTTTAGCAAATTTTTCGCGCATCTCGCCGGTTTTGCTTACCACCACGCCGTTAGCTTTCAGTTTCTGCCAGTATTCCCAGCCGTATTTGTCCGTCAGAGCCGCCACGGTTGACAGCGCTGTTGCCGCTACCTTCGGATCTGGCATGGCAATCTTACCTTTATACTTTGGATCTAACAAATCCTTCCAGCTTTTCGGTGGTTCCTTAATCTTATCGTTATGTACCGCAATCACCATGGCGCTGATACGAATGGGCGTAAAGGCTCCGTCCGCATCCACAGCTTCCGCAAGCTCCGCTGCTTCCGGAGACTTATAGTTCAGCAACTTGCCGTCTTTCTTCAGTTGCAGATAAAAACCCGGATCCGAAATCATCACAATGTCCGCTTTTGCCTTGCCGCTATTCAGCTCTTCATGGATTCGTTCCTTGACTTTTTCACTGCCTTCCGTCCGCCAGTCAACCTTAACATCTTTCAGTTGCTGTTCCACGACTGGCTTGGCCATATCCTTTACCATGCCGTTGTAAACGGAGGTGTAAACCGTCAGAGCAGCAACCGGTTTAGCCGCAGCCTTCTGTTCCTTTTTTGCATTCTGCTCCGTACCGCCGCAGCCTGCCGCCAGCATCCCAACCGCCAGCATGAAAGCCGCTATTCCCGTACAGAATCTTTTCATCGTCATCGCTCCTTTCTCATAAACTGGTACCTATTCAACTTTGCAAAACATTTGAATATTTGTTCATGTGTTTTTTATATGATGATAGTACCATAAAACCGTTTACTTGTAAAGAGCTTTCACCCAAAGTCATCTTTACTTTTAAGAACGAAACAAGATACAACCATTTAACCTTGACGATCGTTTTTATTTCTGAATCCCCGGAATCTTCGGCAGCCGGTCCAGGCTCACTGCCAGTTCTTCGTCCGTGGGGATATAGTCGTTCATATTGCCGGCCTGGTAATTTTCATAGGCCAGCATATCAAAGAAGCCGGTACCGGTGAGGCCGAACAGTATGGTTTCACTGCGGCCTTCTTCCTTGCAGCGTTTTGCCTCTTCAATGGCGCCCAGAATGGCATGAGCGGATTCCGGTGCAGGCAGGATGCTTTCGTATTTGGCGAACAGTGTCGCTGCTTCGAACACATTGGTCTGTACAACAGCCTTTGCTTCCATATAACCGTCATGGTACAGCTTGGACAGGATGGGCGCCATGCCGTGGTAGCGAAGGCCGCCCGCATGGATGGGCGACGGGGTGAAAGTGCAGCCCAGGGTGTACATTTTCGCCATGGGCGTAATTTTGCCGGTGTCGCAGAAGTCATAGGCGTAACGGCCCCGGGTCAAGGACGGGCAGGAGGCCGGCTCGATGGCTACCAGACGGGGATTCGCCTTCCCCTGCAGCTTGTCTTTGGCAAAGGGCGCAATGAGACCGCCCAGATTGGAACCGCCGCCGGCACAGCCAACCACTACGTCGGGATATTCATCCAGCAGCTCCATGGCTTTGGCGCTTTCCAGGCCCACAATGGACTGGTGCAGCAACACCTGGTTCAGCACAGAGCCCAGTACATACTTCACATTGTCGCCGGAAACAGCCCGCTCCACCGCTTCGGAGATGGCGCAGCCCAGACTTCCCGGGTTATCCGGATTATCCGCCAGGATCGCCCGGCCTGCATTGGTAGTATTGCTGGGACTGGCTACCACGCTGGCTCCAAAAGTCTGCATGATCGCTTTGCGGAACGGTTTCTGATTATAGGAAGCCTTCACCATGAACACTTCCAGGGGCAGACCGAAATAGCAGCAGGCTTCCGAAAGGGCTGTGCCCCACTGACCAGCGCCGGTTTCCGTGGTCACACCGTTCAGTCCCTGCTTTTTTGCATAATAAGCCTGGGGAATGGCGCTGTTCAGCTTGTGACTGCCGGACGTGTTGTTGCCTTCAAATTTATAGTAAATCTTTGCCGGAGTATCCAGTGCTTTTTCCAGATTGTAGGCGCGGCACAGCGGGGACGGACGGTAGTTCTTGTACATCTCCAGCACTTCAGGCGGAATCTCGATATACTGGGTATCGTTATCCATCTCCTGATGGGCCAGTTCTTTACAGAAAACCGGATACAAGTCTTCCTCGGATACCGGTTTTCCCGTTGCGGGATTCAGCATGGGCTCCGGTTTTTCCTTCATGTCCGCACGCAGGTTATACCACGCTGTGGGGATCTGTTCTTCCGTTAAATAGAGTCTGTGGGGTGATTTCTTTGCCATGTTTCATTCCTCCTGAACATTTTAATTTATAATATAAGATTATGTAAAATCATGTAAAAATTTACAACCTGTCAACCGTGTTTTTCCTTATTTATAATATATTGGCAGATGAACCGTTCCGCCAGTTCCTCCGCCTGGCTGCAGAGATACAGTATCTCTTCCCCGGAAGCATTGTCTGTGTGGATTCCCACATTTACGGAAACAGGTTCGCCCACGGCGAGACAGATTTTCCGCGCAAGCTCCCGGGCCAGTTCTTTGTCCTTATGGCCGGGCAGTGTGATATCCCAGGTGTCGCAACTGGACAGGTCCCCGCAGCTTTTCGGCGGAAGCGATGCCAGGGCTGTACCGCCTAAATGGGGGCGCTCCCCGCCGGTAATAAAAATCACCAGCCCGTTGCCATCGGCAGTCAGCGCCCGGAACCGAACCTGATATCTTCCTTCCCCCTGCGTAAGTTCAAACATATCCGCTACCGCCTTCCTTCCCAGGACTTCATCCGTTCATAGATGATTCCGAATTGCAGCAGTACTTTACCCACCACATGATGGATTTGGTCTTCTACCGTCTGGGACCCGTTATAAAAGGTCAGCATCGGCGGAACGATGGTACAGCCGTATTGGGCCGCCAAACTCATGTTGTGCAGATGAATCTTGCCCAGGGGCATTTCCCGGGGGCAGAGCACCACGCACCGGTTTTCCTTCAGGCAGACATCCGCCGCCCGCAGCAGCAGGTTTTCTGCGTAGCCGCTGACGATCCCCGCCAGAGTCTTCATACTGCAGGGAAGGATGATCATACCGTCGGTTACGAACGAGCCGCTGGCAATTTTTGCCGCAAGGTCGTCTTCTTCATACACCGCATCTGCTAAAGACGACAGTTCCTCAAAAGGTCTATCGGTTTCATACTGCCAGGTAAGCCGGGCCGCCTTGCTGGTCACTAAATGTATTTCACAGTCAGGCGCATCCTTCAGTGCTTTCAGGAGATAATAACTCATGATGACCCCGGAAGCGCCTGTAACTCCCACAATAATTCGCATTTTACTACTTTTTTCCTATTTCTATTTCATAACGGCTCAGGTCTACATCCCGGAATGCGACTTTTTTGTTCCGTTCTTCCTGACCCGGCTTAACGGTGCAGTCAAAGCCGAATTTTGTTCCCACCCCGTAATCCGTAGCCGGATTCAGTTCGTGGCAGGCCGCGTGTTTGATGATCACCATGTCCTCCGTCACATTGCAGCGGGTGGTAATGGCCCGCATCACGTCCTCCGCGTCGAAGATGTCCACATCGGAATTCACCACCGTCACCATGTTCATGGGCGGGAAGGCGGCAAACGCAGCCATAATAGCATTCTTGCCCATGCCGGGGCGGGTTGGCTCCATCTGTACCACACAGCCGAAGAAGCCGCAGTTGCCGTGGGACAGGTATACGTTCTTCACCCCACCCACCATTTTAGAAACCGTCGCCAGAATCGAAGCCTCCGCGGTACAGCCAACAGAGTTCCAGACCTCTTTGCCCGGCAGCAACGTGGACATGAGAGGCTGCTTCCGGTTGGTGATCGCCGTTACTTCCACGACCCAGCGGTTATCCTTTTGGGCATAAAAGCCGCTGACTTCTCCAAAGGGACCTTCCGGTTCCCGGATGTTTGGCAGCATGCGTCCTTCGATGACGACTTCCGCATCGGCCAGCCCTTCCACCCCTACCGTTTTGCTTCGGGACAGACGTACCGGCTCTCCCCTGTTCAGGGCAGAGGCAACGCCTAATTCATCATCACGGATGCCGGTCCCTGGATAGGTGGCGCAAACATACACTGCCGGGTCCACACCGTTGTTGATTGTAATCTCCAGCGGCTGGCCTTTGGCTTCCGCCCGTTCATAATAACTGCGCAGGTGACGCCCCACATCCATCAGCATAGCCAGCCGGTTTTTTCCGGTAATCATCAGCCGGTGGATAGACGTGTTCCGCACGCCCGTATCCGGATCTTTCGCAATGACGATGCAGTTGCTGAAATACGCGCCGCCGTCCTCCAACGCCAGGGTAGGCACCGTCAGTTCGTACAGATTAGGGGTCAGGGTCACTTCTTCCTGGCAGGGCGGGTTTTCCACGATAACCGGCGCCACCGGTTTCTCCTGAAAGCTTTTCCCGGCAGCCGCGAAAACGCCGGGAACCTCTCCCGCTTTTACGCCGAACAGGGAACCGATGATATCCCGGTTCCACCAGAGACCGCAGGCCACCGGATACTTCTGCCCCTTGACCCTGTCAAACACAACGATCTTTTCCTTCCCCTCAAATTTCTTGGCGATACCTGCCAGTTCATGTACCGGATTCACTTCACTTTTGATGTGAACTACTTTGCCCTGCTGCTCCAGCCTGGCGATTACGCTGCGAAAATCCATGCTTCCCCTCCTAAACATTTAGCTTTTCTATTTATTATATCTTTCTATTCTTCACAGGCTTTCACTGCATCCGTCATATTCTTTACGTATTCTTTGACCGGTTCCACGCAGTCTTTTCCGTACTCTGCGATCATTTTCACAATAGCGCTGCCTACGATGGCCCCGTCGCTGAGTCGGGCCATTTCTGCCGCCTGGACCGGGGTAGAAATACCAAAGCCCACGGCAGCCGGCGTATCCGTCACTTCCCGGATCTTTTTATAAATTGTCCCGATATCCGTTGTAATCTCGCTGCGTACACCGGTAACGCCTAAACTGGAAACAATGTATACATAGCCTTTCGCGCCTTTTGCAATTTTCTGGATCCGGTCTTCCGATGTGGGAGCAATCATGGTTATGCGGTCCACTCCGTACTTTTCGCAGGCTGTTTCCAGCTCACCCCGTTCCTCATAGGGAACGTCCGGCACGATGGTCCCGTCCACGCCTGCTTCCGCGCAACGGGCATAGAACTTATCCGTACCGTAATGGAAAATCGGGTTGGCGTAAGTCAGGAACACCAGCGGTATATCGGTTTCTTTCCGCACTTCTTTAATCATATCAAAGACCTTGTCCGTGGTAGTGCCGGCGTTCAGGGCCCGGATATCGGCTTCCTGAATTACCGGGCCTTCCGCCATGGGATCGCTGAAGGGAATACCCAGCTCGATGATGGTGGCCCCCGCCTCTTCCATGGCCAAAATCAGCTTCTTCGTGGTTTCCAGGTCCGGGTCGCCTGCTGTAATGAACGGCACAAACATCTTTTTATGATTTTTCAGTACATCTGCTATCTTACTCATGCAAATCCCTCCCCAAATATCTGGCAATGGCCGCCACGTCTTTATCTCCCCGTCCGGAGAGGTTCACTACGATGATTTTATCCTTATCCATAGCAGGCGCCAGCTTCATGGCATAAGCCAGGGCATGAGCGCTTTCCACTGCCGGGATGATGCCTTCCGTCTTGGACAGGTACATAAACGCATCCACCGATTCCTGATCCGTAGCGGGCACATATTCTGCCCGGCCAATGTCGTGAAGGTACGCATGTTCCGGTCCGATGCCGGGATAATCTAACCCGGCGGAAATGGAATACACCGGCGCAATCTGTCCGTATTCATCCTGCAGGAACAGGGATTTCATGCCGTGGAAGATACCTTCCGAACCCCTGGCGATGGTAGCCGCTGTCCGCTCAGTATCCACACCTTCGCCTGCCGCTTCCACGCCGATGAGGCGTACGTCCTTGTCCGGGATGAAATCGTAGAAGATACCCATGGCGTTGGACCCGCCCCCGACACAGGCGATGACCGCATCCGGCAGCCGCCCTTCTTTTTCTAGCAGCTGGGCTTTCACCTCTTCCCCGATTACCTTCTGAAAGTCCCGCACCATTTCCGGGTACGGGTGGGGCCCCATAACGGATCCCAACACATAATAGGTGTCTTCCACCCGGGCCGTCCAGACCCGGAGCGCTTCATTTACCGCATCCTTCAGGGTACCGGTGCCCGTGGTGACGGGCACCACCTTCGCCCCCAGCAGTTCCATGCGGAACACGTTCAAGGCCTGCCGTTCGCAGTCTTCCTTGCCCATGTACACAGTGCATTCCATGCCCATCAGCGCCGCCACCGTCGCCGTTGCTACCCCGTGCTGGCCTGCCCCGGTTTCCGCGATGACGTGTTTCTTGCCCATTCGCTGTGCCAGCAGGCATTGCCCTAATACATTGTTAATTTTATGGGCTCCGGTATGGTTCAGATCTTCCCGCTTCAGGTAGATTTTGGCCCCGCCCAGATCTTTTGTCATCTTTTCCGCATAATACAGCATGCTGGGGCGGTTGGCGTAATCCCGGTAAAGCTGGCGCAACTCGTTCCAGAAGGCCTTGTCATTCTTGTAATACTCGTATGCCCGTTCCAGTTCCAGCACTGCGTTCATCAGCGTTTCCGGAATGTACTGTCCGCCGTGGATTCCAAATCTTCCCTTTGTCATGATAAACTTCCTTTCTGCCCTTATCCTCGTATCGCTTTCATAAATGCTTCCATCTTTATCGGGTCCTTAACTCCGTCAGTCTCTATTCCACCGGATACATCTACTCCGTAAAAGTAAGGAAACAGCCTTGCATCCTCTTGTACCTGCCTTATAACCTCTGGCACATTTCCCGCGTCCAATCCTCCTGCCAGGAAGAAGGGTTTTTCAATCTGCACTCCTTTTAATAAAGAAAGGGAGAACGTTTTACCGGTGCCGCCGTAGATATCCGCTGCGAATGTATCGAACAGGTAAAAGTCTGTCTGTTCCGCTTCCTTCATTAAAATATTGTCTGTCTCTGTTCCTTGCAACCGGACCGCTTTGATGACTTTTGCCCGGGTAAGGGTTCTCAGCTTTGCAATATAAGCTGCGTCTTCATCTCCGTGCAGTTGCAGCAAATCGGCAATCCCCGAATTTGCCAGGACAGCGGCTTCTTTTGCTGGCATGTTTACCAGCACCGCCACCGTTTTTATTCCGGGGTCAAGCAGTTCTTTCAGCGCAGCAGCCTTCCCTTTCGTGACCTGCCGTTTGCTTTTTGCAAACACAAAGCCTGCAAAGTCAGGCTGCAAGCGGTTCACTGCTTCTATGTCTTCTTTCCTGCGTATGCCGCAGAATTTAACGTGAATCATATGTAACTCCCCGTTGCGCATCTGGCTACTTAATGCTGATTAATTATTGTCTGCCCGGCACTACCCGGAACAATCCAATACGTTTCTCACGCTTCCCTTAACTTCCGCAGCATCTCTTCCGGGTTCCCGCTGCGCATCAGCGTTTCCCCGATCAACACACCGTTGAACCCTTTCGACTTTAAGCTTCGGATATCGTCTTCATTCCGGATTCCGCTTTCCGCAATACAAACACGGTCTTCCGGAATTTCCTTCCGCAGCTGCAGGCAGGTCCTGATGTCTACTGTAAAATCCTTCAAATTGCGGTTATTAATACCGATAATCCTGGCTCCGCTTTTCAGCGCCGTTTCGATTTCCTGACCGTCATGCGTCTCCACCAGTGCATCCAGCCCTATGCTTTCCGCCTCCAGCCTGTACTCCTCCAGCTGGCTCGCCGACAGGATGGCGCAGATCAGTAAAACTGAACTGGCTCCCATCGTTTTCGCCTCATAAATCTGGTACGGGCTTACGGTGAAATCCTTGCGAAGCACCGGCAAGTTCACTTGTTCCGCAATTTCCTGTAAATATACATCCGAGCCCAGAAAATACTCCGGTTCTGTCAATACGGAAACGGCTGATGCGCCGCCCTGCTCATAAGCTTTTGCGATGTCCAGATAGGGGAACTCCGGGGATATCAACCCCTTAGAGGGAGAAGCCTTTTTACATTCGCATATAAAGTTCAGCCCGGGGCGCTGCAGGTTTGCCAAAAAGCTTTTGGCTCCAGATGCAGGTATTCTGCGTCCATCCGTTGCAGACTGCTTATGAATCTGTTCCGCCTCTGCCCGTACCGCCGCTGCACTCTTAACTCTTTCCAGTTTTTCGACCCGTGCCCTGGCTGCTGCTGCTAATGTATCTAAAATCATAATCTTTAAACCTTGTTCCTCACTCCGGCCGGTTGCTGAATTCAATGAAGTTCTGAAGAGTTGCCAGCGCCTTGCCGGAATCTATCAGTTCCGCTGCCAGCACAACGCCCTCTTTCATGTCCTTCGCCTTGCCCCCGATGTAGAGTGCCGCTCCTGCATTCAGCAGCACCGCGTTTCGTTTATGTCCCTTCACACCGTTCAATATATCCAATGTAATCTGCGCATTCTCTGCCGGCGTGCCCCCCTTCAGATCTTCCTTCTTACAACGTCCGAAGCCGAAATCTTCGGGAGTAATCACATACGTCTTATACCAGCCGTCCTTGATCTCACAGATTGTGGTGGGCGAGCTGAGGGAAATCTCATCCAGCTTATCCTGCCCGTACACCACCATGCCCCGCTTCACGCCTAGACTGGTCAGAACCCGGGTCAGTGGTTCCGCCAGGTAACCGTCATACACGCCCAGAAGCTGCATAGCCGGCGAAGCCGGGTTCGTCAGCGGCCCCAGGATATTGAACACGGTGCGAAATCCCAGTTCCTTGCGGATAGCCCCTACATATTTCATGGAAGTGTGGTATTTCTGCGCAAAGAAGAAGCACATACCCACTTCCTTCAGCAACTCCACACACTTTGCGGGGCTCTGGCTGATGTTCACACCCAACGCCTCCAGACAGTCTGCCGTACCGCACAGGGAAGACGCCGCCCGGTTTCCGTGCTTGGCTACCTTCATTCCGCCTGCCGCCGCAATCAGTGCCGATGTGGTGGAGATATTGAAGCTTTGAGCGTTGTCGCCGCCGGTACCCACAATTTCAAAAACATCCATGCCCGTATCTACTTTTGTGGCATGGGCCCGCATGGCAGCGGCGCACCCGGCGATTTCATCCGTGGTCTCCGCCCGGGCGCTTTTCGTGGAAAGGGCTGCCAGAAACGCAGCGTTTTGCGTCGCCGTGGTTTCCCCGCTCATAATCTCATTCATTACCGTGTATGCTTCGTCGTAAGTCAGATCCTTTTTGTTCACAATTTTGAAGATAGCTTCTTTAATCATTTGTCAAATCCCCCTCATTTGTTTTTTGAATACAGGCACACATCATATTTTGACATCTTCCTACGAGTTACAGGCATCTGTTCAAAAAGCCAAACAAAAAACCTGTCCTCGCATTTAACAAGGACAGGTTACGTTTTATAAACCTGCGGTACCACCTTGATTCACAGCTTACGCCGTGCCCTCTTCGAATGCCAACACATCCTCCTTCCCTAACGCGGACGAAACGTTGTGCAATACTCTCTTTCGATTTCAGCACACCCTCAACGGTCCATTTACCAACCAGCATTTCTATCCGGATCCCAGCTGCCCGGACTCTCTGTGAGCGCTTCTATTGGCTTGATCTCCGTCTCAACGGTTTTGTGGTTATTATTAATTTTAAACGTAGTTTAGCACCGGGAAAGAACTTCGTCAAATGATTTTTCGCTTTCCGATACTAATTTTTATATTTTTGTTTCGATGTGTAAATTATGTTACGGTTTTTATTTGTTCTCCATAAACGCCAGCCTTCTGGCTTCCTCGTCACTGTGGCCTTCCGCCTTAAATCGCGCAATGTTCAGCATCATGGCCTTGTATTCTCTGGGGATAACTTTCGTAAAACGCTGCACCGTGTCATCCCATGTATCCAGCAGGCGTTTTGCCAGGGGGCTCCCGGTAAATTCCAGATGCCGTTCCACAATGGCTTTCACTTCATCCTGTTCCCCGGCATCTTCCAGTTTTTCCAGTTCCACCAGATCCCGGTTGCACAGCTCGGGCTGCATATCCAGCACGTAAGCCACACCGCCGGACATGCCTGCGGCAAAGTTACGTCCGATTTTACCCAGGATCACCGCACGGCCGCCGGTCATATATTCGCAGCCGTGGTTGCCGATGCCTTCCACCACCGCCGTGGCCCCGCTGTTACGCACACAGAACCGTTCCCCGGCCTGACCGTTGATATACACCTCGCCGCCGGTGGCCCCAAAACAGGCCACGTTACCAATGATTACATTCGCTTCTGCTGCAAAGGAAACCTCTCGTGGCGGGAAAACCATCAGCCGGCCACCAGACAACCCCTTGCCAAGATAATCGTTGGCATCCCCTTCCAGGGAAAGGGTCAGGCCTTTGGGGATAAAGGCCCCAAAACTCTGGCCTGCCGAACCTACAAAGGACAGCTTGATGGTATCTTCCGGCAGTCCTTCTTCCCCGTAACGGCGGGTAATCTCGCTGCCCAAAAGCGTACCCGTCACCCGGTTGGTATTCCGGATGCGCAGCCGGGCCCGGATAGCCTTTTTGCAGTCCAGCGCTGGTTTGCACATGCGCACCAGCTTGGACATATCCAGCGTTTCCCCAATGTTGTGTTCCTGCCGGTGCAGGCAGCGGTGTCCTACTTCCGCGCCCGTATAGGGACGGAACAACAACCGGTCCAAATCTACTTCCGCAACTTTCCAGTTAGCCGCGCGTTCCCGTTGTTTCAACCGATCCGAACGTCCCACCATCTCGCTGACAGTGCGGAACCCAAGACGGGCCATAATCTCCCGCAGGTCCTGGGCCACAAACTTCAGATAGTTGATTACATATTCCGGTTTACCGTTAAAACGTTTCCTCAGTTTTTCGTCCTGGGTACAGATACCGAAGGGACAGGTATTCAGATTGCAGACCCGCAGCATATGGCAGCCCAATGCAATCAGCGGACCGGTTCCAAAAGCAAACAATTCTGCTCCGAACAGGGAGGCAATGGCTACATCCCGTCCGGTCAGGATTTTTCCGTCTACTTCGATTTTTACCCGATCCCGCAGTTTGTTCAGCAACAATGTCTGCTGAACTTCTGCCAACCCCAGTTCCCATGGGATGCCAGCGTGCCGCATGCTGGAACGGGGCGATGCCCCGGTACCGCCGTCATAACCGCTGACGGTAATACCGTCCGCTTTGGCCTTCACTACACCCGCCGCAATGGTACCGATGCCGGATCCGGCCGTCAGCTTTACGCTGATATCCGCATCCTTGTTAGCGTTCTTCAGGTCAAATATCAGCTCGGACAAATCTTCAATAGAATAAATATCGTGATGTGGCGGCGGCGATATCAGCGCCACGCCCGGTGTAGAGTGACGGGTTTTACCGATTTCCGGATAGACCTTGCTGCCCGGCAGATGGCCTCCCTCGCCGGGCTTTGCCCCCTGAGCGCATTTGATCTGCAGTTCCCTGCCGTTCACCAGATAATTGCTGGTTACACCGAACCGGGCCGTCGAAACCTGCTTCACCCCGTCGCTGGGATCGTCCCCGCCCTCTCGTTTCACAAAACGGGCCGGGTCTTCCCCGCCTTCCCCGCAGTTGCTCATAGAACCGATCCGGTTCATGGCAATGGCGATACACTCGTGGGCTTCCTTGCTCAGCGCGCCGTAACTCATGGCGCCGGTACGGAAATGACGCAGGATCTTGTCTACCGGTTCCACCTCTTCAATGGGAATACTGCAACCCGGCGGGCACTGGAACTCCAGCAGGTCCCGAAGGCGGAACACAGCGCCTTTGTCTACGATTTTTGCAAATTCTTTATATGCTTTATAATCTTCGTCCTTGCATGCTTTCTGCAGGAACCGTATCGAATCCGGATCCAGAATATGGGGCTGATCTCCGCCTTTATGGTACATATAATAATCGCCGCTGGGCAGGTCGCCTTCGTCTTTATAGGCGTTCTGATGCCGCAGCTGGGTTTCCCGCGCAATTTCCGCTAACCCCAACCCTTCGATACGGGACGGCGTATTGACAAAATATTTCTGTATCAGTTCCTGTTTTAATCCAACCGCTTCAAAAATCTGGGCTCCGTGATAACTCTTTACGGTGGAAATGCCCATCTTCGCCATAACGGCAAGAATACCACTGACCGCAGCCTTCAGATAGTTCGCCTGCGCTTCTTCCGCACGCAGGCCCGGCAGCAACTTGCCTTCTTCTGCCAGCGCATGTACAGTATCCAGTGCCAGGTACGGGTTGATCGCTGTGATGCCGTAGCCAATCAGCGTACAGTAATGGTGAGTCTCCCTCGGTTCGCCGGATTCCAGTACCAAACCTACATCGGAGCGAACCGTCTTTTTGATCAGATAATTATGCACCGCTGCCGATGCCAGGAGAGCCGGCACTGCCGCCATGCGGGAGTTCACACCCCGGTCAGACAGCACTAAAATGTTGGCACCATTGCGGATAGCCCGGTACGCATCGATGCAGATGGATTCGATGGCCGTTTCCATCGCTTCCACCCCGCCGTTCACCGGATACAGCATGGACAGGGTCACGGTCCGCAGCTTGTCCGTCTGCAAGTTCTTGATGACTGCCATCTCCCGGTTGGTCAGCAAAGGACGCAGTACTTCCAGTGCCGCCGTGCCTTTTTCGTCCGGCTCCATAATGTTAGCCACGTTGCCGATCATCACCCGGGAGGATGTTACGATACTTTCCCGCACGCCATCAATGGGCGGATTCGTCACCTGGGCAAAATTCTGCTGGAAATAATCGTATAGCATCTGGGGCCGTTCCGAAAGCACCGGCAGGGGCGCATCGATACCCATGGCGCCTACCGGATCCTTACCCATACGTGCCATGGGTACAATCATCTGGGTCAGGTCTTCCTGGGTATAACCGAAAACCTTTTGCTGTTCTTTTAAATCAAAGGGGATCAGCATATCATTGATCATACTGCCCCGTTCTTCCACCAGCTGATCCATCTCGATGATATGTTCACGGCACCATTCCCCGTAAGGATGGGACGTGGCCAGCAGGTGTTTGATCTCGTCGTCTTCCACAATACGCTGTTCCGCCGTGTTAACCAGGAAAATACGTCCCGGTTCCAGCCGTCCCTTATATGCTATCTGGTCCGGGGCAACCGGCACCGCACCGGCTTCAGAACTCAGCACCACCCGGTCGTCCTTTGTCACATAATAACGGGCCGGACGCAGGCCGTTCCGATCCAGCATACCGCCGATTACCGTTCCGTCGCAGAAGCAGATTGCTGCCGGTCCGTCCCAGGGTTCCATCATAAAGGTCTGATAACGGTAAAAGTCTTTTTTCTCCCGGGGCATGGACGGATCCTTCTCCCAGGGTTCCGGAATCATAGTAATCATAGCGTGGGCCATGGAGTGTCCGGTCATCATCAGGTATTCCAGGCAGTTGTCGAACATGGCGGAATCACTGCCGGAGTCATCTACCACCGGGAACACCTTTTCCATATCGGGGAAGTACGGCGATTTCGCCTTGCTTTCCCTGGCATTCAGCCAGTTGATGTTGCCCCGGATCGTATTGATTTCCCCGTTATGCACGATGTACCGGTTAGGATGGGCCCGGGCCCAGCTGGGGAACGTGTTGGTACTGAAACGGGAATGGACCAGCGCCATGGCTGTCGTAAAATCAAGGTCTGACAGATCCAGATAAAAATGTCGCAGCTGCAACGAGGTAAGCATGCCTTTATATACAATTGTGCGGGATGACAGGCTGGCAATATAAAAATCCGTACCCATCACCTGGCTTTGTGGAATAATCTCCTTTTCCGCAACTTTGCGGATGATGTACAGTTTCCGTTCGAAATCCATCTGGCTTTTCACGTCCGGCGCCTTACCGATGAACACCTGGATGATCCGGGGGCGGATGGACTTGGCCGCTTCCCCGATGATACTTTCGTCAATGGGCACCTCCCGCCAGCCCAAAATGCTCTGGCCTTCCTCCCTGACGATTTTCTCAAAGGCTTCCATCTGTTTTTTACGGAAGGATTCGTAACGGTGGGCAAAGATCATGCCCACGCCGTATTCCCCTGCGGGCGGCAGGGAAAAACCCAACACTTCGCATTCCCGGACAAAGAAATCATGGGGGATCTGCACCAGGATGCCAGCCCCGTCGCCGCTCTTCTGGTCTGCGCCTTCCGCGCCGCGGTGGTTCAGGTTTTCCAGAATCTTCAGGGCATCGTCCATGATGCCGTAGGATTTCTCCCCCTTTATGTTGACAACAAACCCGATTCCACAGGCGTCGTGTTCAAACGCCGGGTCATATAAGCCCTGGGGCTCCGGTAAATCTCTAAGAATCCGTTCCATAGATAATCCCCCTCTTTGCTTTACTGCAGTCTCTTCTCCAATACTGCTTTTTATACAATTATCAGAATGATATATGTACACAGTATAACAATACAAGGTTCATCCGTCAATAAAAAATATAGTTTCAGAAACATAAAATCCAATATGTAAACACATTTATATTGTATTTTTAATATTTTTCGGCGTTTAATTCTAAATATATTGTATTCTGCATACAGATGACGGAATAACATACAACATCACAAAATAAAACAGCGGCAGGGAATGTTCTATCAACATTCTCTGCCGCTGCAGGAAAACCACTGATGAAATGCGGCTGCTTTTTATCCGTTGTAGCGAATCGCCAGCATGGTTATATCGTCAGATTGCTCCGCCTTGCCCGCATGGGCGTTAATATCTTCCCGCAATCCGGCCAGCGTCTCCGCAATCGGTACATCATTTCCGGCGGGTAAATCCTGAATGGCCGCCTGCAGGCGCGCCTCCGAATACACCTTTCCGGATTCGTCCATGGCCTCGGTTACGCCGTCTGTATAACAGAATAACATGGAGCCGGGCGACAGCTGCAAGTTCTCCTGTGTAAAGCAGATGTCCTCTTCCACGCCCAGCATCAGGTTTTTCTTCGCAGGCCGGAGATATGTGAACACGCCTTCCTTACCCTGACGCAACAACGGCGGGTTATGCCCGCAATTCACATACGTAAAATGGCCGGTACGGGTATCGAGGACGCCGAAGAACACCGTTACAAACAGCATCTCTTCATTGTTCTCGCAGAGTTGACGGTTTGCGCGCCGGATCACCTCCGCAAAGTTTTCCGTTTCCCCCGCCGATAACGCCGAATTTTTCAGGATCGTCTTGGCAATAACCATGAAAAGCGCGGCAGGCACGCCTTTGCCGGATACGTCGGCAATGGTGATGACCAGCCGGCGATCGTCCAGCATGTAAAAATCGTAAAAATCGCCGCCCACTTCTTTCGCCGCTGTCATGGTGGCAAACAGTTCAAAGCCTTTATTTTGAGAAACTTCCCCGAAATTCCGGGGCAGCATCCCTTCCTGAATATCCCTGGCCACCGAAAGCTCCGTAGCGATTCGTTCTTTTTCCGCCGTTACGATGGAAAGGTTACGGATATGTTCTTTCAGATTCCCGGCCATATCGTTAACACTGTCGGCCAGTAAGGCCAATTCATCGTTCCGGCGTACTTCAATCTTCTCGTCCAGGTTTCCCTGGGCAATACGCTTTACGCCGTCGATCAGGGCGAGAATGGGATTCACGAAGCGGTTTGCGATGACCGAACTGATAAAGAACAGGGCCACAAGCATACACAAAAAGATGACAATGGCCCAGTGCGCCATGGAGCGGAACGATTCATGCATCCTCTCGGTAAAGCCGGCCATCTGGGAAAGGATGTTTTCCCTGGCATAGACCGAAGGATAGACCACTACGCTTTTATGTTTCAGGATCCCATAACTCCAGCCTGTATTTTCCACCGGCGCAAAGGCAAGGAAATGATCTTCGCCGTTCAGGGTCACCAGCATTACGTCTTTCTGTCCGTCCGCCATGGCCGATGCGGCCCTGGCAATACTTGGTTCCGAACACTGGCGGAGATCGGTCACATGTTGCGGGATTGCCAGAGGTCCGGTTTCAAAGGTGGAGAAGATGATGCTTCCTGTAGCGTTTTCTATTATAAACCTGGGTTGTGACGGTGTTTTGTCATCAATTTCATCATCCTCATTTTCTTCCGTCAGGCGTAATAAAACATCGGGGTTACAGTCAATGCCGATAACCCCCGCCAGTCCTGCAGAATCGTAATAAGGCGCCACACAGGTCACGCAGCGGTTGCCGTTTGAATCGGTATACAGACCGGTAAAACCGGGTTTATTATTTTTCGCTGCCAGGGTATACCACTCCATCTTGCGTGGGTCGTAGCTTTCCAGAAATGCTTTACTGAATTTTTTGGCAGACTTATCCGGCGTTACATCCACAGCAATCAGATACCCGTGGGCGGAACCGGCAAAGGCGGCAGTATACCATTCCTGCATCTGTTCCAGTTCGTCGGCAACATTGGCAACCAGACCGATTTCCGATGCATATGCGCCAGCGCCATATTGCCGGGCCATTTCCTGGCTGAAATTGAAATAGGCTGCCCCGGAAGGAATTATGTCATGCTGCGCATTCAACAGACTTCGCGGGCTGTAACGATGGGGGCTTTTCAGGATCCTCGTCACCCTTTCCGCAAGATAACGGGCATCATCCAGCGTAGTTTCCATTTCCAGGTCGATCAGCTGCGCCTTGCCGTTTGCCTCGGCTGACAAGCGTAACTTTACCTGTTCTGCGGCAAAATTTTCCGTGAACGTAGCAGCATTATCAGCCAAAAGAGCGCCTGTCTCATCTGTATTTTTACGAATTGCATACATGCCTGCCAGGGAAACGGCCCCCGCGATGATAAAAGATACCAGCCCAGCCACTAACAGCAGAAGGAAGATCCTGCGCTGCAGGTTCATGCTTTGTTTACCAATCTTCAAAATAGCACACTCCTGAAAAATAAAGAGCTTCTGATCGATCTGTCTGGCGCCATTTCACAAAAGCTCATGCAAGCGGCGTTTTAATTACTGTTTATCAAGCACCAGGGACAAGTGGTTGGCCATATGCCCAAACAGCTCTTCATACTTATATTCTACGGATTTGAAATTCTTTTTCACAAGAAAAATACCGTATCCCCCGGGGTTCCGTTCTTCAACCGGAATATCGGCCGGGGGGCGGCGGTCTTTCTCCAGCGGGTCAAAAGGTTTGCCATGATCGGCAAATTCCAGACGGAAACATCCGTCTTCTTCTGACGTCTTTACCCAGACAAAACCGGGGTACTCATATGCGTAGGAAATAATATTCACCAGGATCTCTTCAAAGCCAAGCTCCAGCCGCAGCCGTTGCTTCGGAGACAGGCCGGCTTCTTCCGCAGCAGCCAGAACTTCACCCCGGATGCGTTCATACCAATTCATATCGGCGTCGTACCGTTTCCAGCTTCCGCTCTTTGCGTCTGCCATAGGACCAGCACCTCCGTCAGTCCAACTCATTCAGGGAAGCATATATCGTAAACAAGGCGTCCATGCCGCTGTCTTCCAGCACGGATTTTACGATGCCGGAAGGCCCGGCCAGGGAAAACACTTTACTGTTCTTTTTCGAAAGCTTATTCAGGCGCAACAGAACCCGGAGACCGGCACTGGAAAGGTAATCCATTTCCGACATGTCCAAAACCGTCTTCGGATTACGGAGAACAATGTCTTCCCCCATAGCGCTGGCCGCATCCGCCGTCACCATATCAATGCGTCCGCTCACGCTCCAGACCGTCCAACCGTTGGGGCCTTTGGTTTCTTTCTGTAAAAACTCTTTGTCCATTGGTTTCGCTCCTTTTATGAATAAATATCACATAAAATAAATTTGCGCATGAGGCCGTCGTTTTGCCCCGCTGCTTCGTTTACCAGGTTATGATCCATACCATCGTTTCCGTCTCACACGGTCAGCGTGATGGTATTAAATCCATGATAGTTACGGTACAGATACTGACGGACATGGGTCTTCACCGCATGCAGGCCCAAAGCCCGCACGTCGATGTCTTCCATCGGCTTCGATGCCGTGTCACCCTGTTCCACAGATAACCGGAAGGGATCCAGCTCCTGCCCGTCGTCCCGGAGATGCAGGGTCAATGTCCCGTCCCCGTTGGCGATCAGGGTCAGCTGGCTCAGCAGGGGATCGCCTTCCTGTCTGGCCGCCCGTTCATTCATCAGGCCGCAGATCTCCTCCATGGCCAGACGCAGGGTATTACAGGTTTTCTCCCCCACGCCCCAGGTTTTCGCAAAGGCTTCCGCGCTGTCGATCTGGGCCGCCACATCCGCCACCCTGCCCAGAAAGGCCGTACTGTACACCCGGGCCGGATCCACCGCATGGCGTTCGCCCCGGCTGCGTTTATAAAAATAAAGCACGATCAGCGTCGCAACTTCCGCCAGGGGATACACAAACCAGAACGCGTGAAATCCGTATTCTGCCAGCACAAGGGCAATCGGCAGGCTGGCGCCCAGACGGCGCATAAACACCACCAGGAAAGCCCCCCACTCGTCCTCTTCCGACTGGAAATAGTTCTGCAGCAGCAGGGCCACGCCCATGATCACGGAACCGCCGCAGAAGACCCGGGCCGCGTAGTAGGCTTTGTTCACATCCTCCACGCCCTCCAAGCCGAAAAGCAGGTCCAGTATCTGGGGCCAGACCATGACAAGAACCATAGCCAGCACGCCCAGCACCAGGGAATATGACAGCGCATACCGGAAGACCCGGTGCAGTTCCCTGAAATTACATTCCGCAAAAAACGTGGAAAACAGCGGCTGGGAAGTCTTGCCGATAAACTCATACAGGAAGATAAACAACACCGACAGGTTTTCAATGATGCTGAACACAGCCACGCCTTCCGTCCCCGCCATGCCTGACAGCAGATGGATGACAATCAGGGAAAAGACGGCGTCAAAGATGTACTCCGAAGAGGTAGCGAACCCCAGGCGCAGGGGCTTAACCGCTTCCCTGAACGAAGCCGCCTTACGCTGCAGCCGCAGGTTTCCTTTCGGGTGCGCGATGATATACACAATGCAGAGCAGCACCGCCACGAAATTGGAAATAAAGAATCCAAAACTGCAGCCGGCAATGCCCCAGTCAAAGAACAGCAACAGCAACGCGCTGATTATGAGGTTGACGATCCCGGTAGCGCTCTGCACCGTAGTGGAAAAAGAATCCGCGTCGTCATTGCGCAGGTAAGCGGTAAACACTTCCATCAGGATCTCAAAGGGAGCCCCCAGAAGGATATAAAAGATATAATCCTTCGCCATCCGGTACACGGCCCCGTCTTCAGGGCTGGTGCCCAGAAAAGCCAGTACCTGGTCTTCAAACAGAATGCCCCCTGCCGAGATGATAAAACCGATTACCAGGCTGAGCCGGAGAAAGAAGTTGAAAATACCCGAAGCGTCTTCCTTCTTTCCCTCGTGCATCAGATTGCTGTAAACAATGGCGCCGCCCATGGAAAGGCCAAACACGAAGAACGTTGTCAGAAGGAACAGCGGGGAAATGAACCCGATGGCAGCCAGCCCGTCCATACCGATGGCATGACCCACCAGAATCGTATCGCCGATTTCCGCCAGCGCCAGTCCGATGGCAGCCAGCGGCGCCGGAAGAACCGAGCGTATAAACATCTTCCGGGTAAAATAAGCATAATCTACCGTTTTATCCACGCAGATTCTCCTTTACGATTTCTCCGAGGGTCTTGCCTGCTGCCAGACCATGAATGGCAGCCGTATAATTTTTCAGGAAGCGGTCGATAAACGCTTCGCTGTATTCCAGCGTATTGTAAGTCAGATTCACATAGAAATCGTCTTTACGGCGATGCAGGAAGAATTCAAAAATTTCATCTTCAAAATCTTCAATTTCCTCATACCGGGCCTTGCCGCCGCAAAAATCAAAGTCGCCGTCATTATCTTCCCCCTGATACGAGAACGCGGCGATCAGCGGCACGGCGTCTCCTTCGTACAGGGCATGGCGACGGCACAGCAGGATGTTTTCCTGCGTGTCTTTCACAAACTGCGACGCCTTCAGGTCGTCCTGCCAGCGAACGCACAGCGGATAATGCCGGTAAATGGCGCCCATGGTCCGTTCATACCGGATATCGTCCCGTCCGTTGTAAATGGTAAGGACCGCCGAGGCCTTTTCCCCGTTTGCAAGACTCTGCAACAGGCCGAAGGCCGCGGCCAGAATGGAACCGTCGGTAACGCCGTTTGCTTTGGTAAAGGCATCTACGGCCGTCAGATCAATATGCAACGGAACCGTAATGTCTTTTGTAATATTATCATCCTTTGGATCCAGATCGCCGGGAAGTTCCCCGGCATGTTCCGTAAAGGAACGGATGAATTCTTCATTCCACTTCTGTTCTTTCTCATATTCCGGCGTACCCAGCGCGTCCTCGATATCGTCATAATAATCAAAGATGCTGTACTCTTCCGCCTGCACCGTTTCACCCCGGTACGCCGCGTCCACATCTTCCAGGAAGAGATTGATGGAATCCCCGTCGATGATGGGATGCAGGAAGTCAAAGTAGAACTCTTTCGCCACGGCGCCGTCTGCTTCTGTAATCGCAAAAAGGCGCATGACGAACATACGGGTCTCCGGCCGGTTCATGGGCTGGCGCAGGCCGGGTTTCAGGGCTTCATATTCCTGACGGGAAAGGGACTCGATAACCGGCTTCAGATTGGCAAGGTCGCCGTCCTTCCAGCGAAGCGTGCCGTCGGCAGCGGCCGTCAGCCTTGCATCCACGGCGGGATGGGCCAGCAGCGTTTTTTCGATGGCATCCGCCAGCCGGTCCAGATCGGTCTCCGGCGCCAGATATACATGGGCGTCGCAGTGCAGGCCGAACCCTTCTTCCAGGTCGTTGCCCCACTGGTAATGCAGTTCCTGAAGCGGACCGAAGAAATGGGTATCCTGTTTCACCGTCCGGAGGCGGCTCTTTTCTTCCCGCTGTCCTACCAGCTTCGCAATACCGGCCGGCGTCTTTCCTTCAAAAACAAGATTAAAATTCAGCTTCAGGTCGCGGCATTCGGCTAAAAGGCGTACCACGCTGAGGCTGTCGCCGCCGGCTTCGAAAAAGTCCTCTTCCGCGCTGACCTTTTCCATGCCTAATGCCACGGCAAAGCCTTTTGCCAGCTGCGCTTCCGTATCATTTTTCGGCGCCACATAGGGCGTTTCTGTCACATATACTTCCGGTTGCGGCAGGGCCCGCCTGTCCAGTTTGCCGTTCTGGTTCCGGGGAATGGCATCCAGCTGTACGATGGCCGCCGGTACCATGTAGGGCGGTTTCCGTTCCCGGATAAAGGATGCCAGCGCTTGCCGGTCAACCGGCGCATCCGCCACCACATAGGCAGCGATGAATTTACCGCCTGCCGGGTTGTCGCAGGCTACGACAGCCGCATCCTTCACAGCAGGGAAATCGTGTACGACCCCTTCCACTTCCGCCAGTTCCACCCGGAACCCGCGGATCTTCACCAGACCGTCCCGCCTGCCGATAAACTCAATGTTCCCGTCCTGACGGTAGCGGGCCATGTCCCCGGTACGGTACGCTGTGTCATACTCCGAATCCCGGGAAAACGGGTTGGGCACGAAAGCCTCTTTCGTTTTCTCCGGCCGGTTCAGGTAACCGCCTGCCACCTGGACCCCTGCCACCCAGAGTTCGCCCAGGGCGCCGGGAGGCACCCGCCGTCCGCAGGTATCTACCATATAGATAGCCGTATTATCCATGGGCGTACCGATGGGGATATCCGGCTCATATTTCGTCATTTTATAACAGGTGATGGAAACCGTAGCTTCCGTGGGCCCGTATTCATTGGCCACGATATAGGGATGGACCGGCTTAAAGGGAACCAGCGTTTCCCCGCCTACCACAATGTACTTCAGTTCCGGGCAGTCCATGGTCAGGGCAAACTGGCGTCCCACCTGGGCCGGCAGATCCGCAACCACAATATGATGCCGGTTGATGATCTCTGCCAGGGCCGGCAGATCCAGCTTCTTTTCTTCCGGGATCACCACGATCCCCGCGCCTACCGTAAGGGCCGGATACATATCCGCCAGAGATCCGTCGAAGCCGTAGCTGTTATAACAGGTTACACGGAATTTTTCTGTAGCTCCGAAATAACGCCGGTACCAGGCAACATATGCCATGAGATTCTTCTGTAACAGGCGGACCCCTTTAGGCACGCCGGTCGTACCGGACGTATAGATCAGCATAAACAGATCGTCCGGTTGCGGCATCTGTATCTCCGCCAGCGCAGCGGCATCCGGTAACGGCAGGGCAGGAATCTCCGACACCCGCAGGACCGTGCCGTCAAAATCCGTAAAGTTCTGTAGCCGCGGCATCAGTTCATCTGCAATAATGATAAGCCGGGCGCCGGCATCTTTCACCATAAATGACAGGCGTTCATCCGGATAGTTGGGATCCAGGGGCTCATAGGCGCACCCGGCCCGCAGTACGCCCAGGGACGCAATTACCATATATTCGGAACGGGGGATGAACACCGCTACCACATCCCCGCGGCCCAATCCCTGCCGGGATACATAGCCTGCCAGACGGTATGCCAGATTCTGTACTCTGGCATACGTATACATTTTTTCCTCGTAAGCCACCGCCATATTGTCCGGATACTCTGCAGCCCGGGCACAGAACTGTTCAATGATGGTGGTGGTTTTGTCATAAGCATGGACCGTTTCATTAAAACGGTCCAGAACGGCCATGGTTTCTTCTGCCGTAATGCGAACGCCGGCCAGCGTCCCGGCAGTTGGAAAGCTGAGGATGATTTCCCGCCAGGAAAGGGCCATCACCTTGATAAACGATTCCGTATAAAGGGAACTGTCATAGGAAACAACGATTTGCCCGGCTGCAAGATGAAATGCCAGCGCCAGCCCTTCACACTGTGCCGGTGGAATCTCCCCCGTCAGGGAAAAGGCCACGCGCCGACCGGCTTCCACTCCCAGAACCCCGGCAGCTTCTTCTGCTTCCCAGGCAAAGGCTGCGCCTTCCTGCAGCATGGTCTTTGTCTGTTCCGTCAGCTGACCGGGCGTCATATCCGGTTTCCATTCCTGCCGCAGCGGCTGATAGCCGTTCCCATTCCATATCAGCAGTCCTGCTTCGTTAAGTCCGCCGTACACGCCCAGCAGATACAGCGCCGTAGCCGCCAGTTCGGACTCTTCCGGACATGCATCCAGCGGAAGCGCAAACCGGTTCCCTGTTCCGCCTTCTGTTTCCCGTAACTCGGGAAGCGGCAGACAGTCCGGCAGTTCCGAGTTGAAATAAGTTGTACGCCATTCCTGTTTATCCATATATATTATAATGCCTCTCTTGTTTTATTACCTGTACCGGAAATTCCGGATCATTTCAGCAGTCCCGTTACCACACAGTCCCCGTCCTGAAGGGCAACGACCATTAATTTCATAATCTCCGCAAAGCGCCGCATGGCTGCCTCGCTGTACAGGTTGTTGTCATAATCCAGCACCAGGGAATACGAACCGTCTTCATGGGAGTTCATTTCAATATCCAGTGTATTCTCCGCCGCAGAAATTTCATTGGAAGGCATTTCCACTATTTCTGCTTCCGCTCCGCACAGGATCATCTCGCCCCGGCGGCCCATGACGCCCTTCTGCAGGATAAAGGTGGCGCATTCGTCTTCCAGCCCATCCCCATACACAATATCCAGGCTCTTGCGATACTGCATGCTCTGCTTCACTTTCTGTTCCAGCCCCTCAAGGTAGGCTTCCGCGGTAATATCTTCCGTAAAATCCCAGCGGATGGGGAACTGGTCCAGCATCAGCCCCATCAGGCGCCGTTCCGCCGAGGTCACGCGCCCGTTATGGACCCATCCCATAATTGCTTCCCGGCTGCCCGCGGATTTTGCCAGTGCCAGCAGGGACGCGCCCATAAAGAACGTATTCTCGGAAAAGTTCTTGCCCCGGAAGAAATGCTTATCAATGATTGGGAACGGCACTTCGATCTCATGATCCGGCGTTTCGCTTTCCCCGGTCACATCCGGGGGCGGCAAATGCCGTTTTTCGTCAAAATCCGCCAGCATGTTTCGCCAGTACGTATGCCCCTCCCGCAGCTCCTCTTCGGAAAGCTGCGACTCCTCCAGGATATATTCCGCATAGCTGGACGGCTGACTGGTATTTTTGCCAAACCGTTCCGGCTTCGTATAGCGTTTGTCCACTTCACGGCAGAATAACATGGCAAGCGCCGCGCCATCCAGGATAGCGTGATAGAAATCAGCATAAAAATACTTGGCCGTAGAAGTAATCATAAGGTAAGCGCGGTACAACGGATGGTCGATCAGTTCATAGGGCAGCTTTACCTCCTGCTTCCGCTGTTCAAAGGCTTCGTCGGAAAGCGTCTCCACAACGACCTTGGTAATCTCTCCGTCAAAGCGCTGGCAGATATCCCCCGTTTCCGGGTTGATGATCAGACGGCAGCGGAAAATATCATATGCCGCAAATATATCGTTTAACACCCCGGCCAGCCGCTCCATATCCACAGAGGGATCCAGCCGGATCAAGGCGCCTGCATTCATCATGGTAGACTTAGCTTTCATAAAATGCGTGTCCACCATCCAGCGCTGGATGGGACGCAGGGGATAAAACCGGGTCGCGGTTTCCCCGCTTCCGCGGATAATGGTAATGATATTATCAAAGCTGGTCGCTTCAAACACTTCCATTACCTCCGGCGCAGGGTTCAGTATTTTAATCTGCCCGCCCTGCCGGGTCATAACTTTCCGGGCCATAAACAGAGACCGTAACCCCATGGAAGATATGTATTCCACTTCAGAAAAATCCAAAAGGACTTCCTGCATCCCCTGCACGAGTTCAGGAAAAGTCTGATTAAACTCTTGGGCTTCTACCGCGCTGAGCCTGCCCACCAGTTTCAGTGTAACAGTAGTTCCGTCTGGTTTTGAACTAATTTTCAGTGACATCTCAGGTCCTCTCTTTCCGGTTTCTATGTAAATTTCCTTCTTAAAACTTCTATAATATTTTATTATATCATAAAAAGGTTGCTTGGTTATTACATTTTTTCACAGCAACCTTTTTTTATACAAAAAACGTTGCGACTTTCGGCTGCAAGTCTGCCGGAAATGTCACGTTCTCATTTTTTTACTTCTGCTTCGTCAATCTTCGTCCCATCCGGCAGATAGCAGCTGAACACTAATTTGTCCGATGAAGCTTCCATCACCATATAATTATTCGTTTCCGGCTGGGGCGCAATGGAAACGTCCAGCGAATGACGTCTCCACAGGTTTGGATACCGCACATCCCCTGCTACCCCGGTGAGGATATACAGCGGACCTTTTGTGTCCCTCTTAAAATTATAAATATGTCCCCGGTTCCTGTAGGTATGCAGATGGGCAGTCAGCACCACATCCACGTTATATTTGTCGAACAATGGCATAAAGGTTTTCCCTTCTTCGGAAAAGCCTTCTTCTCTTGGCGTTTTACGAGTCAGGAAGCCATACTGCAACACATCTTTGTGCATCAGCACCACATTCCATTTTTTCTTTGTTTTTTCCATGTCCGCTTTAAACCAGGCCAGCTGGTCCTGCAGCAGTCCGGGTTGGAATTCTTCCATCTCCCGCATCTGGGTATTCAGCACAACATAATGCACATCGCCGTAATCAAACGAATAAAACTGGTTTTTGTAGGATTCCGGTACTCCCCCCGGCAGTTGGAAATAATGCAAATATGCCTGGGGCATCCGCACCTTCCAGTCCATGGTGTAAGTTTCGTGATTACCCATAACAGTCGCCGCGGGAATCCGGGTGATCATGGGCCCGATACGGGTAAACCATTCGTTCCACTGGTAAGCGTGTTCGCCGTTGTCCACCAGATCTCCCATAGTGATGAAGAATTGAGCGTCCCTGTTGCGCTGCCAGGCCGGCATGGCCACATCTTCCCAGGCTTTATACTTGGCGCTCTGGCTGTCCGGAAAAATCAGCGCTTTGTAGTTGTTGTTGCTGTTTGCCGTGTTCAGGCCGTACCATTGACTGCGCCTGTTTTCATACCCCAGGCGGTATTCATATTCCGTACCGGGTTGCAGATTTTGCAGAACCACCGTATGGACGAAGGTAGTCTTTCCGTTGTCGGTAAACCTATCGTTGATGTATTCCTTTTGCGTTTGAAGGGCTGCATTCTTATCCTTTGTTACCCGATATTCCACGAAGGCATCCTTATTCTCCGCTTCCGACTGCCACATAATCGTACGCGACGAAGTACTGTCTGCCGTAATCACCTGCCGGAGATTAAACGCATCTGCTTTCGCTAAGGCAGTATAACGCTCCGCACTCTTGCCGGAGTCCGCTTTATTCGCTCCATTCCCGCAGCCAAGGAGCAACATGCCGAACACAAGCGCTAACATACTAAATGCCAGCGCCAGCAAAACTGTCATTAAAGTCTTATAGAATCCTTTGCTCTGTTTCACACGAATCACCGTTTAACTATGAATTGATAATTTTTTATTTCTTCTTCCCCGCAATACCCCGTTTGATGATGTTTTCCCCGAATTTGCTTTTCAGGGCGTCGATTGCCTGATTGCGTTTCTGCATCCGCTCATTCTCCTCAAACCCCAGCACCGGCTCATCCTCCGGACGGAACAGATTACTCACCGACACGCCCAACAGCCGGACGCCCGGCTTTACATTAATCTTCCGCAGCATCTGCTCTGCCAAAAGGAAAATATCCTCATCCCATGCAACCAGTCTGTCGCCTGTGGCGCTCCGGGTAATAGTCCGGAAATCGGCGAACTTCACCTTCAATGTGACCGTGTGTCCTGCCAGATGCACCCGGCGCAGGCGCCAACCCACCTGCCCGCACAGATCCAGCACTTCCTCCCGGCAGGAATCCATATCCGTCAGATCTATGTCAAACGTATTTTCCCTGCCAATGGATTTCGCTTCTTCTTCACTGACGACCGGTCTGTCATCCAGGCCCCATGCCAGCCGTTTTACCTGTTCCGCATTAATTCCGAACACCTGGCGGAGTATTATTATATCTGCCGTTGCAAGCTGCCCGATCCTTTCAATACCAAACTGTTTCAGTTTCTCTTCAGCGCTGCGGCCGATCCCGAAAATTCTGGTAACAGGCAAAGGAGCCAGAAGTCCGGCAGCATCTTCCGGCGTAATTCTCACAAAACCGTGAGGCTTGCGCATATCCGAGGCAAGTTTGGCAAGGAATTTATTGGGAGCCAGCCCCACAGACGCGCTGAGTTTCAGTTCTTCCTGTATCCGGTCCTGCACCTGATGGGCAATGGTCTCCGCGCCGCCCAGCCGTTCCATACCGGTTAAATCCAAAAAAGCTTCATCTATGGAAAGCTGCTCCACCAGCGGTGATGTTTCCCGGAAAATCGTCATGATTTTGGCCGACATTTCTGCATAACGCTTCATACGTACAGGCACATAGATACCCTGCGGGCATAACCGTTTCGCTTCAAATAACGGCATGGCGGAATGGACGCCGAATTTGCGCGCTTCATACGAACAGGTAGAAACCACACCCCGGGCGGAACGTCCGCCTACGATTACAGGCAGGCCTTTTAATTTTGGATTGTCCAATACTTCCACAGATGCATAGAAAGCATCCATGTCCACATGCATGACCCAGCGCTGATGAGCTTTTTGCATAATCTTCTTTCCTAAACCAGGACACCAGACGATGTTCTTGCGAATGCAGTCACGAAACGGTTTCCCTGAGATAACCGTCGTTACCCTTCAATATAATTCCGCAATACGCCGATGCCTTCGATTTCACACTCCACCACGTCGCCGGACTTTAAGAAGGTGGGCGGCTTCATGCCCATGCCCACGCCCGCCGGGGTTCCGGTTGCAATCACCGTTCCGGCTTTCAGAGTCATGCCTTCGCTCAGCATGACGATTATATCCGCAATGCCGGTAATCAGGTTAGCCGTATTGGAATCCTGCCGCAGTTCCCCGTTTACTCTGCAGGCGATCCTTCGCTTGGGCGGAAAAGCAAATTCATCAGCAGAAACAATACAGGGACCCATAGGCGTAAACCCGTCCAGACTCTTACCGAAGTACCACTGCTTGTGCCTTGTCTGCAAATTCCGGGCGCTCACATCGTTGACAATGGTATAACCGAAAATATAATCCTGTATATTTTCCTTCTTCACATTCTTCGCGTCTTTACCAATCACGACGCCCAGTTCGCATTCATAGTCCAGCGAATCCACAAGCCCTGTGTATGCGGGAATAGGCGCATCCGTTCCCTGGGAATACGCCACCCGTTTAGAAAAGAAAATGGGGTACGGGCGATCCCCGCCGAAGCTTTCTTTTGAAAAACGCTCCGCTTCTGCCGCGTGGGCCGTGTAATTGATCCCCAGACACAACACGTCCTGCCGAGGCTGCGGGATAGGTGAAAGCAGCTTTACGCCGCCGGCAGAAATCTTTTGCGCATCTTCCGGGAAATCTGTAATACCTCCGGCAGCAATCAGTGCATTCATGTCCGCAAACGCCTCTAATATAAACAATCCGATTCCGTCCCGACTGACGGCAACTCTTTCTTCCCCATTGACCATAACAGTGTAATAACGCATATATGTCCCCTCACAATCTTTAAGAAACCATCGATTCTTTCGCCTGCAAGTCTGCCAGGCATCACACAAACTCCTTTAATCAGTGATTCCCTATTTTCTTTCCATTATATCAAAACAGTCGTGGAAATACTACCACGACTGTTTGCAGAGTTCTGGCTCTGATGAGCCGCTGTAATTCCTTTTAAAGAGGCTTACAAAAGCTTCTTTTCCCATTCCTCCTGTTTAAAACCCGTCAGCACAAAATCTTTTCCAACCAGAAGCGGACGCTTCACCAGCATCCCGTCGCCGGCGAGAAGACGGAATTGCTCGTCTTCGCCCATATCCGGCAGCTTTTTTGACAGTTCCAGATTGCGGTATTGCATACCGCTGGTGTTGAAGAAACGTTTCAACGGAAGCCCGCTCACAGCATAATACTTCCGAAGCGTTTCTTCATCTGGATGGTCGGCTTTAATATCAAGCACTTCGTGTTTGATTTTCTTCTCTTCAAGCCATTTCAGAGCCTTTTTACAGGTTGAACATTTACTGTAGCAATATACTTTCAGCATTTCGGCACATCCTTTTTATTTCACTTTGATCAGTTCGTATTCCCTTGTACCCATACCAATCTTTTCTGCATGTTCCAGCGTTTCCTTCCAATGAACATGGGGATTACTGTCCATGAAATGATCGTGGTAGTGCTTCCAGTCCGGTTTCGCCAGGTTATCGCTGAGCTGGCTGTTTGGCATAGGCGCTGTTTTCTGGCACGCATCTACGCAGGCCTGATCCAGAGCCACCGGGTCGAAGGAAGCGAACATGCCGATATTTGGAAGAATCGCTGCGTCGTTATCGCCGTGACAGTCGCAGTTGGGGGAAATGTCCATGGCCAGGTTGATATGGAAGCAGGGACGGTCCTGACATACGGCCTGGGCGTATTCCGCCATCTTGCAGTCCAGCTTGTCGCCGGCGTCCCATTCTTCGTTACTGATGGCATTGAAGGTACAGGCGCCGATACAGCGGCCGCAGCCTTTGCAGATATCCTGATCGATATGTGCTTTGTTGTTTTCATAGGTAATAGCGTTGGAACCGCATTCCTTCGCACAACGACGGCAGCCCCGGCACAATGCTTCATCCACGACACACTTTCCTGAGGAATGCTGTTCCATCTTGCCAGCCCGGCTGCCACAGCCCATGCCGATATTCTTCAGCGCCCCGCCAAAGCCGGTCATTTCGTGCCCTTTGAAATGGGCCAGACTGATAAACACATCCGCGTCCATGATGGCGCGGCCGATTTTCGCTTTCTCTACAAACTCACCATTTTTAACCGGGACTTCCACTTCGTCCGTTCCCCGGAGACCGTCCCCAATGATAATCTGACAGCCAGTTGTGGTTGGATTAAAACCGTTCAGATTAGCGCAGTCCATATGTTCCGGCGCATGCCGGCGGCTGCCCGGATACAGTGTGTTGCAGTCCGTCAGGAACGGGATACCGCCCTGCTCCTTAACCAGATCAGCAACCACCTTTGCGTATTGGGGACGCAGGAACGCCATGTTGCCCAATTCGCCGAAATGCATTTTGATAGCGACAAACTTGCCTTCCATATCAATCTTCTTAATGCCCGCCACAAGGCAGAGTGTTTTCAGCTTCTGCAGAAGGCTTACTCCAACCTGTACCCGGAAATCCGTAAAATAAACCTTTGATTTTTCCATGATGCTTCCTCCCTTTTCATATGAACACACTGTTCCAACAATCTTTCCTTTTTGTTATTCGTTTTAAGCAAGCCATCCATAGTATTACATGACATAACTATTATATTTCTGTATTTATTATACCTGTTGAGGATAAGTCCATGTCAAGAATTATTTTTTTCAGTATTCCCCAGACTCTAATCACCACTGCAGACAATCATTTATAATTCTATTTTTTCAGTTAGCCTTGACAAACTATTTTCATTGATGTATCATTTGGTTAGTCTTGGCTAACAAGTCATTTCGTCTGTTTAGCCAGGGCAAAATTTTTACTTGTAAGTTAGCATTAGCTAATAGTTCGGTTTGCACAGAATCCATTGCCAAACCATTTCAACGTGTAAACATCCCAAACAATACGACCGGATGGACTTTATCTACTATTCGGTTATCCGTTTCTAACTTTCTAATTATACGAGGAGGTCCTTATCATGTTACCACTTCCTACTGCGCAGGAAGGCGAAGTAATTGAAATCAAAAAAATCTCCGGCAATGACGCCACTCGTCTGCATCTGGCAGAAATGGGCTTTACTGTCGGTACAAAAATTACTGTGGTGACCCGCATGGGAGGCAATATGATCTTGCAGGTGCGGGACTCCCGGGTAGCTTTGGACGAGTCCATGGCCAGACGAATCATGTACTGAACTATTTGACGATACTATTTGCGCTACAGCCCTGACGGCACGCTGTAGCCGCATTGCATCCAGAACGATCGTGGAACAATTAAACCGTACGTATAAAAAAATATAAATAAATAAAACACAGAGAGGAGAATACAAATGACATTGAATGAAGTCCCGGTAGGCGGCGTCTGCACCGTCACCAAACTAAAGGGAGAAGGTAAACTTCGCCGCCGCATCATGGACATGGGCATCACCAAAGGTGTCGAGATTAAAGTAGTAAAGATTGCACCCTTGGGGGATCCCATGGAATTAAACGTACGCGGCTATGAACTGTCCATCCGCAAGAACGAAGCGGAAAGTATTGAAGTACAGTAAAACAGCTGATTCAAAATGCATTTTCGTAAAATCTGTTTCGCGGCCGCACAGCGAAACGTAACGCCGTGAAGACAGATTAATGTTACCCTTCGCAATAGCGCTGCAAGCAATGCGCAACCGCGAAGCCAAAAGAAAACAGGAGCAAAAGAATTATGGATATTAAAATCGCATTAGCCGGCAACCCCAACTGTGGGAAGACAACGCTGTTCAACGAACTCACCGGCAGTTCCCAGTACGTGGGCAACTGGCCCGGCGTCACCGTGGAAAAAAAGGAAGGCCGCCTGAAAGGCCATGACAATGTCATTATCCAGGATTTACCCGGTATTTATTCCCTTTCCCCCTACACCCTGGAAGAAACCGTCACCCGTAAATACCTGATCAACGAAAAGCCGGACGTAATCCTGAACATCATCGACGGCACCAACTTGGAACGAAACTTGTACCTGACCACGCAATTGATCGAAGTAGGCCTCCCCGTGGTCATCGCCATCAACATGATGGACCTGGTAAACAAAAACGGCGACGCCATCAACCTGCAGAAGCTGTCTGCGGAAATCGGCGCCCCGGTCTATCCCATTAGCGCGCTGGAAGGCAAGGGCTGCCTGGACGTTGCCGAAGCGGCGGTAAAGGTAGCGGAGAATCATCAGGTATTCAAAACGCCGGAACTGCCCCACGTATTTAAAGGCAGCGTGGAGCATGCGCTGGCCCACATAGAAGAAAGCATCAGCGACAAGGTAGACAAAAAGAACCTTCGCTGGTATGCCATCAAACTGTTTGAACGGGATGGACAGGTACTGGAAGATCTGAAACTGACGCCGGAACTGATGGCGCATTTGGAAGAACACATCAAAGACTGCGAAACGGAAATGGACGACGACGCGGAAAGCATCATCACCAACCAGCGTTACGAATATATCGGCAGCATCATCGGCACCTGCATCACCAAAAACCGTCCAAAACACGCGCTGACCATGTCCGACAAAATCGACCAGGTAGTGACCAACCGTTTTCTGGGCCTGCCCATCTTCTTTGCCATCATGACGCTGATGTATTACATCTCCATCACCACGCTGGGCGGCTGGCTCACCGACTGGACCAACGACGTATTCTTCGGCGAGATCGTCACCGACGCGGCGACGAACATGCTGGAATCCATGGCGGCGCCGGAATGGCTCAGCGGCCTGGTCATTGACGGTATCATCGGTGGCGTCGGCACAGTCCTTGGCTTCGTGCCCCAGATCTTATTGATCTTCTTCTTCATGTCCTTGCTGGAAGACTCCGGTTACATGGCCCGCGTGGCGTTCATCATGGACCGTATCTTCCGTCAGTTTGGCCTGTCCGGTAAATCCTTCATCCCCGTGCTCATCGGCATGGGCTGCGGCGTACCCGCCATCATGGCCGCCCGCACCATTGAAGAAGAACGGGACCGCCGCATGACGATCCTGCTCTCCACATTCATCCCCTGCGGCGCCAAAGCGGAAATCATCGGCATGATCACCGCCGTCTTCTTCCCGGATTCCGTCTTCATGGCTCCCGGTATGTATTTTTTAGGCCTGGCCATCATCGTGCTGTCCGGTATCGCACTGAAAAAGACCTCCTGGTTTGCCGGGGAACCGGCGCCCTTCGTCATGGAACTTCCCGCCTACCACATGCCTTCTATTAAAGGTGTGCTGATCCACATGTGGGAACGGGCCCGGGGCTTCATCATCAAAGCCGGTATGATTATTTTCCCGATCTGCGTATTGCTGTGGTTCATGCAAACCTATAACTTCAGCTTCGAAATGGTAGAAGAAGTGGAAGAATCTATGCTGGGCGTATTCGGCAACAGCATTTCCTGGCTGTTTGCCCCCATCGGCCTGGGCGACTGGAGGGCCACCGTGGCTTCCATCGCTGCTTTCCTTGCCAAGGAAGACGCCGTCGGCGTACTGGCCATGCTGGCCGGCGCTGCGGAAGACGCGGAAGAAGCGCAGGTTATGGAATCCCTTTCCAAGCTGATGCCCCCCATGGCCGCGTTCTCTTACATGATCCTGAACCTGTTCGATCCGCCCTGCCTTGTGGCGATGGCCACCTGCTACCGCGAAATGGGCAGCCGCAAATGGGGCCTGTTCGCAATCTGTTTCCAGGCTATATTGGGTTACTCCCTGGCCTTTGTGTTCTATAACTTAGGAAGCTGGTATATCGGCGATGTTCCCTTCGGCCCCATGCAGGGTATCGCATTGTTCCTCGTAGCAGTAGCGCTGTACTTTATCTTCCGTCCTGCTAAACCGTACGTAAAGCCACAGGAAAATGTACACGCATAGTAAACAAACAAAAAAGAGCAGGCGTGCAACTTTTTACACGCCTGCCCTACCCTCGCATATTGGAGAATTATTATGAATCTTCCCTCTGCTATTCTGTTTACAGTCATCGTGTTAGCATTTGTGTACACATTTTCAAAACTTTTAAAGAAAGTATACAGTGCGTTGAAACCGGACACAAACGGTGCCAGTGAAACCTGTTGCAGTTGCTGTAGCGGCAAATGCGCCCAATGCAACCACTGCGGAAAAACTTAGGGAGACGCTGATTAAATGAGTTTGTGCGATGACCATTTGAAAATTATATAGAGTGATAATTTACGCAAAAAACCCCCGCACGTGTTGTGCGGGGGCTTCTGTCTTAACCGGCAACAATCTATCCTCCCGGGCCGCTTCCAGCCAAGTACTTTCGACGCGTGAGAGCTTAACTG
>NZ_DBMCWA010000020.1:0-35029 GCF_056977735.1 Succiniclasticum sp. | reverse complement strand
GGAAAACTGCAAATAAAAATGACGAAACTTGCTACCGGACACAATGTCCGGTAGTTTTTTTATTCTTCCTTTTACAGACGGGTGATTATTTTGCGCTTACATTTAAAGAACAAAATTAAAACCATTACGGAAAACAGTTTTAATATAGTCGGTGACAGTTTTGTCTTTGTTACGGACTACCACGCCCACAAAAACACTGGTCATACTCCTGCAATCGTAGACAGAATATACAAGGAAACAGGCATAACAAAACTTTTCTGTGGCGGTGACATGGGAACATCAACCGGGCTTATTGGAACTGTAAAAACAAATGTAGGCGCATTGAAAACATTGCGAAGTTGCATCCCCACCTTTTTAGCCTGTGCGGGAAACCATGAGTGGAAAGTAGCCGATAGTTCGTACCCATCTGCGACAAAGTACAATCTTGTCTACAATTACTATGTCAGCCAAATGGAATCGCAAGTATCATGCTTGAGCGATTTCGGTGATTTTTGGACCGACAGCAAGGGCGCAAAAATCAGATATTTCTTCATAAACCAAAACATTAGCACGGAAGTTACGGACACAAGCCTTAAATGGTTTATCAACGAACTTTCAAATGTTCCTGCGGGATATGGCATTGTTGTTATTATGCACCATGCTTATCATTCCAAAACGTATAACACGGCAGGTTCGAGAAAATCTATGGGTATGCTCAACTGGTGGGATAATTCGGTTGGGTTGCGAAACCTGACAGTGCGGCGTATTACCCAACTGCTTTATGCGGTTAAGACAGGAACGACAGTGAAATATGCCTTGCGACCATATGACAGCAGTTTAGATGTTAGCAAAAATATTACACCGCGCGACCATACGACCGCAGAACGTAACAGCTGTGGTGATTATGACCCAATTTTGAGTACGTTCCCGGAAGGCACGGACACTGGTGCATATACAGATGTTGTCACGTTCGACGGCTCGTCTGTTAATGATGGGGTGTATCCGATTGCCATCTTCTGTGGGCATAAGCATGAGGATGCGGCATATGACCCTGCGAGTGCTACATCTTTTGACGATATGGTCGATGAAAACACGGTATACTTACTGAATGACACATGGTACAGATATGATTCTGACACAGAATCTGAAACCTATGGACAGCGGGTTGCGATGAACAGTGCGGCTGGCGCGGCAACCCTTTCACAAGTTGAAACCGTGCCACCGATACTTGTTGTCCTGACTACAACTGACTGTTATGCACTTAATCATCCTGATACCGACCCAACTGTTAGGGAATCCGGAACAATTTCGGAGCAAGCGTTTGACGTGGTACAAATTGATACAAACGCAAAAAAGGTTTACTGTACAAGGATTGGAGCGGGGTCTAACCGCGTCTTTAGTTTTTAGATAACAGGGGTGGCTCATGCCACTCCTTTTTTATGGAGATCTAAAGTGAAAGACATTATTAATGAAGTCTTATCAAAAATAAAAGCCACGGAAACGCTGAAAACAGTGACGGATAAGGGCGTTGAAAAGTTGGCGGCAAGTGCGGTAGGTGCTACGTTATTGGACATAGGTACAATTTTTCTGTTGCTGATGTTGTTGGAAATCATTGATATTTTTACCGCCTGTGTCTATCAAGCATCGTTACTCTACAAAGCTACCTACGATAAGCGGATAGTGGAAAAGCGTGGTAGTTTGCTTACCTATATTCGTTACATATGGCAAGCACATCATTGGCGGTACGTTGACAGCTATGCCTTGCGTGACGGATTTTACAGTAAGACCATAATTTATTCGTTACTGCTCATTACTGGATTTTTGATTGATTTAGTTTTAAAAATTAGCCACTCGCCAATTCAGCCTGCATTAGTTATCGTTTGTTGCGTACTATCCATAACTGAAGGAATCTCGATTTGCGAAAACCTTGATAGTGCAGGAATCAAGATAGCAGGAGAGATTAGAGGACTATTGCAGAAACGGAAAGAGGGGATAAAATGATAGCGCCCAACGTGAAAGACTATGAACTCGAATTTACCACGCTGTACGAGCGGGACAACACCGACATGATCGTCATCCACCACACCGGCAACCCGACCGATGACGACCTGTCTGCCGAACAGATCCACGCTTCCCATCTCATGCAGGGGTGGAGCGGCATCGGTTACCATTACGTCATCCGGAAAGACGGCACGATAGAGGAAGGCCGTCCGAAGTGGGCGGTCGGTGTCCATGCGCAGGGATTCAACTGGAACAGCATCGGCATTCACCTGTGTGGCAATTTTGAATACGCAGAACCGACGCAGGCGCAGATCGAGTCCGCTTCCTATCTTATTGGTTATCTGTGTGATAAATACTGCCTGATCCCGACGGCCGATACCGTCAAGGGACACCGTGACCTGATGCCGACCGCCTGCCCGGGACGGAACCTCTACGAACAGCTCCAGACCATCCGTGGCAAGGCGATCTGGTACATGCAGCATTATGGAGGAGATTAATGAATGTTTATGAGTATCGACCTAACGACGAAAAAGTGGCTGTTGCTCTTCTTATCGCTGTTGCTGTTCTGGTGGGTACTTTCAGCATCGGGTACATGCTCGGCTTCCACAACGCCGGATCCGCAATCGGTGACGGTGGAAGTGTCGGAGTTGAACAGGTTGGACAGCATATTCAGTCAGCTGTCACAGGTCAACGGGAAATTACAGAACGAATTGACGGACTCCAGGACGGAACTGATCAAGTCGCAGGAAGCATTGAAAAAGGCGCAGCAGGAATTGAAGCAGCTGCAGTTGCAAATAGTAACGCTGAAAGCCTTGTCCGTGAATCAGGAGAACTCATTGCAGAAGGTCAACGAATCCTTCAAGAAATACGCAGCAGAACAGAAAAAGGAACGCATGAAAATTAAAGCTCAACGGAACGCTTGGGCCGTGGTTGCTTTAGTTGCTTGTATTGGAATCGCAGTAAAATAAAAACAGCCTGCCTCAAAAAACGGGGCAGGCGTCTTCACATTTATATACATTTAAGCTATAATCAGTTTAGGAAACATTTTTCTTTCGTGGGCTTTGAGAAATGACTTTTTGCAATGGGATACGGATAGTTTTATCCTTTTGCAGGTGGTCGAGCCAGCGGCACCAGCAAATTAATCATGTGTTACGTGAAAAGATCATCCTGATGAGGATGGTCTTTTTTATCGTTAAAGGGGATTCTTGAAAACGTTTCGTAATTTGAAATTTTTTCCTGTTATTAAAAAAATATTTTGTGGATGAAATGTAAAGAAACAGATGCTTGTGTTATAATCAATTCAACGAGATACGTTTATGTAATACATGAAACAGCAATGTTGAAGACTGCGGTTCCAATCGCAGTCTTTCACTTTATATGAGGAGGTTTACCATGTTGCATATAGGTTGTCATCTATCATCCAGTGACGGTTTCCTTGCCATGGGAAATACGGCCCTTTCCATTGGCGCGGATACATTTCAGTTCTTTACCCGCAATCCCCGGGGCAGTAAGGCAAAGGCTATTAATGCAGACGATGTCCGGGCTTTACTTATATTGATGAAAGAACATCAGTTTCCGTGTATTCTTGCCCATGCGCCGTACACGCTGAATCCCTGCTCTGCAACAGAAAAAACAAGGGAATTTGCGCGTCTGACCATGGAGGATGATCTGAAACGCATGGAATATACACCGGGTCAATTGTATAATTTCCATCCCGGCAGCCATACCGGACAGGGGGCGGAAAAAGGAATTGAGGAAATTGCTGCCCTGTTAAACGAATTACTGAAACCGGAACAGACAACAACCGTCTTACTGGAAACCATGTCGGGGAAAGGGTCGGAAGTGGGGCGCAACTTTGAGGAACTGGCTGCCATTTTGGATAAGCTTACGCTTAAGGAAAAGATGGGAATCTGTCTGGATACCTGTCACATCTGGGACGGGGGTTACGATATTGTCAATGATCTGGACGGCGTCGTGGATCAGTTTGACAGGATTATCGGAATGCATTACCTGAAAGCGATCCATTTAAATGACAGCCAGAACGAGCGGGGCAGCCATAAGGACCGACATGCCTGTATCGGTACCGGACGCATCGGATTGGAAGCGCTGGTAAATGTAATCAATCACCCGAAGCTGAAACACCTTCCTTTCTTTTTGGAAACGCCCAACGATTTGAACGGCTATAAAAAAGAAATCGCGTTGATGCGAAGTAGATTTAAAGAATGAGGGCTTTCCGGACATTGATTCAGTGGCATATACGGACAGAAATGCGTACAAGTGAAATTGAAAAAGTATAAGACGACAAGACTGGTAAAACGCTTTTTATAAAGATTTTTTATAAAAAAACTATTCACAGATAACCTATTTTTATGTACAATATTATAATAGGCAAAAAGTTTTAAAAATTAACAGTTGCTTCACCCTGATATAGTAAGAGCAAGTCAAAAACAATAAGGATTACCTGGCACAAAGGCCGTAAGATGGGTGGGCGTACGGAGAGGATTTTATAAACGAAGATGAAACGATACAGATATTGGGATTTAAAGCACTATGATCAGGAAGAAATAAAAGCGCTGTCCGCGAAACTGGGAATATCTCCGGTAACAGCAGGTATTTTGTGGAATCGCGGGCTGCGGGATGAAAACAGGATCAGGGAGTTCTTATTTGGCAAAAAAGAGACATACTATGATCCTTTTCTCATGAAAGATATGAGACTGGCGGCCGAACGGATTTTGCGGGCGGTAGAAAGCCGTGAGAAGATTGCTGTGTACGGAGATTACGACGTGGACGGCATAACAGCCAGCTCGTTACTATATTTGTATTTAACCGGATTACAGGCGAATGTATGTACCTATATCCCCAAACGGGAAGGGGAAGGATACGGCCTGAATCATGAAGCGCTGCAGTATTTGTATGAGGAAGGCATTACGCTGGTTATTACGGTAGACTGCGGCATAAGCGGTGTAAAAGAAGTGGCGGAAGCGCCCCGGGGCATGGAAATTATTATTACTGACCATCACCGTCCGCCGGAACTATTGCCGGCCGCTTTTGCTATTGTCAATCCCAAGCAGGCGGACTGCAAGTATCCGTTTAAGGGATTATCCGGCGTGGGCGTGGCGTTTAAGGTCTGTCAGGCATTGGAAAAAATACGTAATCCGGAGGCTCCGCTCTGGGAACAGTATACGGAGCTGGCAGCACTGGGTACGGTGGCAGACATCGTGCCATTACAGGATGAAAACCGTGCGCTGGTGAAACGGGGGATGAAGGCCATGGAGACCACATCCCTTACCGGACTTTGCAAATTACTGGAGGTCTGCCGCTGTTACCGGGAAACAATTACCACGGAAAAAATCGGGTTTATCCTGGCGCCTCGGCTCAACGCAGTGGGGCGTCTGGAACACGCGCAGCTGGCCGTAGAGCTTCTGATCACAAAGGATGAAGAAGCTGCGGAACGCATGGCCAACAGACTGAATGATGAAAATGCGGTGAGGCAGGAAATCAGCCGCCAGATTTTTACGGAAGCGGAAGCGTTGCTGGAAAAGCAGGATTCCATCGGCCCGGCGATCGTGTTGGCGGGACAGTGGGATTCTGATACCCAGCAAGGCTGGCATCCCGGTGTGATTGGGATTGTGGCTTCCAGACTGGTTGATAAATATTACCGTCCGGTCATCCTCATCAGCATCAGCGGGGAGGTTGCCAAAGGTTCGTGCCGCAGTATCCCGCCGCTGGATCTGTATGATGCAATCGATGCCTGCTCGGCCGATCTGGTACAGTTTGGAGGCCACAGCCAGGCTGCGGGTCTGACGCTGCAGAGTAATAAGATAGAAGAGTTTCGGAAGCACTTTATGGAAGTGGTCAGCAACAGCCTTAACCCGGAGGATTACCAGCCTCATCTGGCTGTGGATGTGGAATGGGACCGCCACGAAGAACTTACGCTGTCCTTTTTACATGAACTGCAGTTGCTGGAACCTTATGGCTGTGAAAATCCGGCGCCGCTCTTTATGCTCCGGAATGCAGAATTGCACAATCCGCGCCTGTTCGGACAGGAACTGACGCACCTGCGCTTTTTTGCTGATATCGGATCCAGATCCTGTCACTGCATTATGTGGCAGGGGGCTCAATATCAGTATTGTCTTTGCAATAATGCCCGGGCTGATATTGCTTTTAAGCCCCGAATTAATTTCTTTAATAATCTGGAAAGTATCAATTTGGATATTGTTGCCTTCCGCATGGATATGGAACTTCACGACTACCGCAGAAATTCCGAATTTAAAGAGACTGTGCTGGCACGGCTCCTGCATTCGGGCCAGCGTTTTACCGTGTTTGTTAATAAAAACAGTCGGGAAGAAAAAGAAATTTCCGCCTTTGCCAATGTGAAAATCCGGCACTACGGCGAACAGTGCGAGTCTGTGGAGCAGCAGATCATCTTTTACGAATTACCGGAAGAGGATATCTTCCAGTGGGGAAAATTCCCCGTTAATGGAAACGGGGGAAGGGTTTTATACATCCTGTATAATCTGGATGATTTATCGATACAGAAGAGCCGGTTGATGGAGGAATATCCAAACAGGAACCATCTGGCTGACGCCTACCGGTTCATCAAAAGGGTGCTTCAGTCCCAGGCTGTTGCCAAGTTGGACCAGTTAAAATATCAGGCGGAAAAGCATCAGCTGCGCCTGAAGGAACATGATTTGCGTATTTTCCGTGAACTGGGTTTTTTCCGGATCCAGGGGGACGATCTGATGATGGGAAGTACCGAACATAAGCAGTTGGAAGCGTCTCCGACCTATGCGGGGCTGTGTGCCAAAAGAGATGCTTTGCTGGAAATTTACCATAACAGTTTACGGATTGCATGCGCCCGGATTCAGAGCCTGCGAAAACACTGAAGACCTGTATGTTTACTGACAGCAGTGACGTGACCGGTGCGTTTTGTAAACGCAGATAAGGAAGGAATAGAGTATGCCCGCTAAAGAAGACCAGAATGTAACCATTGAAGAGTTCTTAGCGTTTTTAAAAACCTATCTTGATGAAAAGCAGATTGCTTTTGTGAAAAAGGCCTATGAATTTGCTGCGAAGATGCATGCAGAGCAGAAGCGGCGTTCCGGTGAGCCCTATATCATTCATCCTACGCAGGTTGCCAATATCCTGGCCCAGATGAAGATGGACGAAGAAACGCTGGCAGCAGCTTTTCTGCACGATGTGGTGGAGGATACCGATACATCCCTGCAGGAACTGAAGGAATTGTTCGGAGCCAAGGTAGCCATGCTGGTGGATGGCGTGACCAAACTGGGCAAAATTGAATATATCTCCAAGGAAGAGCGGCAGATTGAAAACTACCGTAAGATGTTCCTGGCCATGGCCCAGGACATCCGCGTGGTTATCATCAAGCTGGCGGACCGCCTTCATAATATGCGTACCATGAAATACATGCCGGTGCATAAACAGCAGTCTATTTCCAAAGAGACGCTGGAAATCTACGCGCCTCTGGCCAACCGTCTGGGTATCTACACGATCAAATGGGAACTGGAGGACATGGCCTTCCGTTACCGGGATCCGGAACTGTATTACAATCTGGTAGAGCAGGTTAAGACCAAACGGAAAGAACGGGAAGCCATGATCAACGACGCCATGGAAACCCTGCGCCAGGAATTGGGCAAGGTGAATATCCGCTGTGAGATACAGGGGCGTCCCAAGAATTTCTACAGTATTTATAAAAAGATGATGCGGGACCATAAAGAGCTGAATGAGATTTATGACCTGCTGGCTGTCAGGGTGCTGGTGAATACGGTGAAAGACTGTTACGGGGCCCTGGGTATCGTACATGGCCTGTGGCGCCCGATCCCCGGACGTTTTAAGGATTATGTGGCCGTGCCTAAATCCAACATGTATCAGTCCCTGCATACCACGGTGGCATTTACCAACGGGCAGCCGCTGGAGATCCAGATCCGTACCTTTGAGATGCACCGCATCAGTGAGTTCGGTATTGCGGCTCACTGGCGGTACAAGGAAAGCGGCGGTTCCAATCCTGCGACCGGTTCAACCAAATCCTATGCGGAAAAGCTTTCCTGGCTGCGCCAGCTGCTGGAATGGCACAAGGACATGAATGATTCCCGGGACTTCGTGGATACGGTAAAGATGGATGTCTTCGCTGACGAGGTCTTTGTGTTCACGCCCCGGGGCGATGTCATCGACCTGCCGGTCGGTTCTGTGCCCATTGACTTTGCGTACCGTATTCATACAGACGTAGGTAACCGCTGTATCGGCGCCAAGGTAAACGGGCGTATCGTGCCGCTGGATTACAAGCTGTCCAACGGCGATATCGTGGAAGTCATCACCAGCAAGCAGGCTTCCGGTCCCAGCCGCGACTGGATCAACATTGCCGGTTCCTCTGATACCCGCAACAAAATCAAGTCCTGGTTCAAGAAAGAACGCAAAGAAGAGAACATAGAACGCGGCCGCGACATGCTGGAAAAAGAATGCAAGCGGTTGGGTTATAACCATAAAGAGTTTGCCAGTCAGGACAAGCTGAAAACCATTGCAGAAAAGCTGCGGATGCCGGATGTGGATGGCCTTCTGGCTTCCCTGGGATATGGTGGCACAACCCTGACGGCAATCATGTCCAAGCTGGTGGACATTTACAAACAGGAACAGCAGAAGCAGCTGCAAACCAAGAAAGATCTGTCCCAGTTGCTGGCGGAACTGAAACCGCGTACTTCGAAAGCAAAATCCAGCCACGGCATCCTGGTGAAAGGGGAAGATGGCATCATGGTCAAACTGGCCCGGTGCTGCAACCCGGTGCCCGGAGACCCTGTCATCGGCTATATCACCCGGGGCAGCGGTATTTCCGTACACCGTACAGATTGCCCCAATGTCATGTCCAACAACCCGGAAGAGCAGAGCCGTCTCATCGATGTGACCTGGGACGTGGCCACGGATGACGTATATAAGGCAAACATCGTGATTATCGCGGCAGATAAGCCCGGCATTATGGTGGATATCATGATGGCCATCAGCGAGAACAAGATCAATATCAATAATATCAGCAGTCACTCTGATAAAAACAAAATGGCAACCATCCATCTGGGTTTGGATATTACCAATATCGGACAGCTGGAAACCATTATGAACCGGATCAAACGGATCCAGGGCATCTACAGTGTAGACCGGATGACAACAGGAAGCGTCGGCGCGGAAGGCGGGAAAGGAAAGAAACGATGAAAATCAGATTGATGGAAGTGGGCCCTCTCTGCACAAACTGTTATCTTGCAGAAAATGAAGAGACAAAGCATGCTGTTATGGTGGATCCGGGCGACGACGGGGACCGCATCATGGACGTGGTAAAAAAATACGGGCTGACCATTGACGCGATCCTGCTGACCCACGGCCATGCGGACCATATCAGCGGGCTGAAGGAAGTACGGGAAGGCACGAAAGCTAAGGTGTACATTGCGGCCGGCGATGCGGACCGGCTGACCCATTCCACCTCCCTGTTCTTTCCCGGCCCGGCGAAGAACTACGGCGCTGCGGATGTCATCGTGAAAGATAACGATTCGTTTGAAGCGGCAGGCATGCAGTTTAAAGTGCTGGCTACGCCCGGCCATACGCCGGGGGGCGTATGCTATGTAGTGGAGGACGCCGTCTTCTGCGGCGATACGATCTTCGCGGAGTCCATTGGGCGGACGGATTTGCCCGGCGGCAATTACGGAGAATTGCTGCAGTCCATAAAAGAAAAGATTTTGCCATTGAAAGATGATATGATGCTGTTACCAGGTCATGGACCAGCCACTAACGTTGGGTGGGAAAGGAAACGGAACCCGTTTCTACAGTAGGGTCATACTCCGGTATCCGGGTGAAAAGATCGCCCGGTTCCCGTTAATATAACAGCAGGCTTTTATTGCCTGCAGAGGATAATAAGAGTTTTATCATGAAAAACACCTACATTCATTACGTACAACAGCATACCGTTTTTAAATTCCTCATTGCCTTCGTGATATCAGCGATACTTTACGCGATGAGTTCTTTCCTGTTCCCGGTTTTGCTGGCGATCGGCCTGGCTTTTGCCCTGTATCCACTGACAAGGATGTTTACAAGGTTGCAGCTGGGGAAAACCGGTATGCATCCGTCCCGGGTGGCAGCGATCATCCTTGCCTTCATTGCTTCCGCGATTTTTGCGGGAATTGTGATTTCGTTTGTGGTGCTCCCGCTGTTTGGGCAGATTAATGAATTGATTGTAAAACTACCGGAATATTCGGAACAGATGCAGGGAAAATCGCTGCTCCGAATCCTGAAAGAACCCTCTGCCAGTGTGCCTGTCCTTCCGTCCAACCTGGAAGGACTGTTGAACGATGCGATTAATTCCATCATGGGATTTTTGGCCAATGTGGTCCGGAACCTTTTAAATTCCACGGTGCAGATGGTAGCGAATCTTGTGGGTCTGATTGTCGTACCGTTCCTGGCCTTTTATTTTCTGAAAGACTGGCGTAAACTCTGCACTATGATCACGGATCTGTTTACGCCGGGGGCACGCCCCAAGGTCAGCCATGTGCTGGCCCGGATCGGCGTTGCCATCAGCGGGTATGTGGAAGGCCTCTGGAAGATGAGCATGCTGGCCGCGCTGTCGATAACCATTGTGCTGCTGATCCTGGGAATTCCTTATCCTCTGGTTTTTGGTCTGATTGCCCTGCTGGCGGAGACCATTCCGGTCATCGGCCCGATGATTTCCGCGATACCCGCGATCTTTGTGGCCTATACATCCACTACGCCGCAGACGGCGTTTTGTCTTGCTGTTTTTTATCTGGTGTATTACACGATAGACAGCCAGATGCTGCAACCCATCGTGATGGGAAAAAAAATAAAGCTGCATCCTGTTATAATCCTGCTGGCCTTAATGATCGGCGGAAAACTGTTCGGTATTCTTGGCATGCTCTTTGCCATGCCGGTGGCTGCGGTATACCGTGTGCTGTATGACGAACTGTGGCATTATGACGGGGAAGAACCGGCAAAACCGGAAGAGGAAGAGGATATTATTACAGATGAAATTGCCGCATCGCTGACGACGGACCCGGTCGATGACCAGATGGTACAGCAGCGGAAAGAGCAGATGGAAAGAGAAAAAAACAATTAGTTTATCCATTACCCGGACTGACAGTATTCCGGAAAAATATTTTCATAATACAAGGAACACAGATTGTCAGCTTGTATGAAAAGTGGTAAAATATATAACGTTTATTGATTCGTAAATTTGTAAAACAGGAAATCCTGTGTTTGTAAATGGAAGATTGTGATCCTGCTTTTATATAGATGTAAGGGGATCACAGTATTTGGAGTGTTGAAGGGGGAGTCTTGTGTGTTGACAACGATGCCGCGCGGCACCAAGGATATCCTTCCGGCGGAGGTCGGCGCCTGGCGCTATGTGGAAGGAATCCTGCGAGACCTGTGCAGGTGTTTTGGCTTTAAAGAGATCCGTACCCCGGTATTTGAACACACGGAATTATTCCAGCGTGGCATCGGGGATACGACGGATGTTGTAGAAAAGGAAATGTACACGTTCATTGACCGGGGGAAACGCAGCCTTACGCTGCGCCCGGAAAATACGGCTTCCGCCGTGCGGGCGTTCATTGAGCATAAAATGTATGCCGAACCGGATCCGGCCAAGCTGTTCTATATCGGCCCCATGTTCCGGTATGACCGGCCCCAGGCAGGCAGGCAGCGCCAGTTCCATCAGTTTGGCGTGGAACTGCTGGGCGCTCCGGGGCCTAACGCGGATGCGGAGATCATCCTGCTGGCTGTGCAGATTTTGCGGAAGCTTGGGTTAAAAGATCTGCAGCTGAAGATTAATACGGTAGGCTGTCCGGAATGCCGTCCGGCTTACCGGCAGAAGCTGCAGAGCTATTACAGACCCCATCTGGAAGAACTCTGTGAAGACTGCCGTTCCCGGTTTGACAGGAACCCCATGCGCATATTGGACTGCAAGAATGAGAAATGCCATGCGCTGGCAGCCGGCGCCCCGAAACTGGCAGAATGTCTGGACGAAGACTGTAAAGAACATTTTGCAAAGGTGCAGGAACTGCTGAGATCTTCCGGCGTGGACTTCGTTATCGATCCCACATTGGTGCGCGGTCTGGATTATTACACCCGGACTGCCTTTGAAATCCAGTATACGCCTTTGGGAGCGCAGAGCGCAGTATTAGGTGGCGGCCGCTATGACGGCCTGGTGGAAGAGGTAGGTGGTCCTGCCACGCCGGGTATCGGGTTTGCCATGGGGATGGAGCGGGTGATCCTGGCGCTGGAAAGCCAGAACCTGCTGCCTGCTGCAGAGGATGCTGTCGAGGTATTTGTCATTGCGCCGAAGCCTGAAGCAGCGACCCTTGCTTTCACGACTGTAGAAAAATTAAGAGAAGCGGGCATCTGCGCGGCTTATGATTACCAGCAGCGCAGCATGAAGGCCCAGATGAAAGCAGCCAACCGGCTGAAAGCTAAATTCGTACTGATCTTCGGGGAAGACGAGCTGTCGCGAAACATGGTGACGCTGCGGAACATGACCACGGAAGATAAGGATAATAACCAGCGGGAAATTCCTCTTGCTGAGATCACAACTATTTTAAAAACAGAGGTGCAGAAGAATGAGTGAAATGTTTAAGCGCGATCATCATTGCGGAACCCTGACCAAAGCGGATTCCGGCAAAGAGGTAGCCTTGTGCGGCTGGGTTTCCAAACGCCGCGACCATGGCGGACTGATTTTTATCGACCTGCGGGACCGTTCCGGTATCTGCCAGGTTGTTATCGATCCGGATGCCGGCGAAAGCTTTAAGAATGCGGAAGCGGTCCGGAGCGAATATGTGATCCAGGTGTTCGGCAAGGTGCGGGAACGCGACGCGGAGACTGTCAATCCCAACATTGCAACCGGTGAGATTGAAGTGGTGGCCCATACCCTGAACGTGCTGAACGGCGCCAAGACTCCTCCGTTCTATATTCAGGACGGCATTGATACCGATGAGAACCTGCGCCTGAAATACCGTTATCTGGACCTGCGCCGTCCGGAGATGCAGGCCAACTTGATCCTGCGTCACAAAGTGACCAAGCTGATGCGTGACTACATGGACAACAACGGTTTTCTGGAAATTGAAACCCCCATGCTGTGCAAGAGCACGCCGGAAGGCGCCCGGGATTACCTGGTGCCCAGCCGCGTGAACCCCGGCAAGTTCTATGCATTGCCCCAGTCCCCGCAGATTTTCAAACAGCTGCTGATGGTGGGCGGTTATGAACGGTACTTCCAGATTGCCCGCTGCTTCCGCGACGAAGATTTGCGTGCGGACCGGCAGCCGGAATTCACCCAGCTGGACGTGGAAATGTCCTTTGTGGAAATGGACGATGTGATGGATATGATGGAAGGCCTGATCGCGTACGTGTTCAAAGGCGCGCTGGGCGTTGATATCCAGCGGCCCATGCAGCGCATGACCTGGGACGAAGCCATGGACAAATATGGCAGCGACAAGCCGGACCTGCGTTTTGACATGCCGCTGATCAACATGGTGGACGCTGTTTCCGGTTCTGACTTCAAAGTATTTAACAACATTATCGCCGACGGCGGCATTGTAAAAGCCATCAACGTAAAAGGTGATGCCAATATTCCCCGCCGGGAACTGGACGGGCTGGTTGACTTTGTGGCGATCTACGGCGCCAAAGGCCTGGCCTGGATGCAGATCCAGCCGGACGGCAGCGTGAAATCCCCGATCGCCAAGTTCTTTGACGAAGCCCATCTGAACAAAATTAAGGAAACGGCCAGCGCGGAACCCGGCGACCTGTTGCTGTTCGTAGCGGATAAACCGGCTACCGTGGCCCAGGCGTTGGGAGCTCTGCGTATTGAAATGGCAAAACGCATGAACCTGATCGATAAAGACAAACTGTGCTTTACCTGGGTTACCCGTTTCCCGATGTTTGAGTGGAACGAGGATGAAAAACGCTGGGTTGCCATGCATCATCCGTTTACGGCACCCTGCGACGAAGATCTGCCCATGCTGCAGACCAATCCCGGCAAAGTGTATGCCAAAGCGTACGACATGGTGCTGAACGGTGTCGAACTTGGTGGCGGTTCCATCCGTATCCATCGCCGCGATGTGCAGAACGCTATCTTTGAAGCTATCGGTCTTACCGATGAGGAAGCGCAGGAAAAATTCGGCTTCATGATGCAGGCGTTCGAGTACGGTGCGCCTCCCCATGGAGGACTGGCCTTCGGTCTGGACCGTATGATCATGCTGATGGCAAAACGTCCGTCCATCCGCGACGTCATCGCATTCCCGAAGACCCAGAACGCCAACGACATGATGAGCGAAGCACCCAATGTAGTAGACGAAAAACAGCTGCGTGAGCTGCATATCCGCCTGTCGTTGCTGGCAAAAGATAAGAAACAGCAGTAAAAATCAGGCACAGGAGTGCACCAGAAGGATAGAACGGAAAGATTTTGTTTTGCATTGTGTACATCCTTAACAAACGGAAAGTAAAGCAAACTGTTTTTGTAAAAATTGTGTTAAATGAAATGTAAAGACAGACCCGGAGCATTGAAAAAATGCTCCGGGTCTGTTATAGTATAAGTGTAAGGATTTGCAGATGCAATTGTGATTCCGGATTAACGGAACGAAAGTCTGTAAACAGATAACTAAATATTTTTAAAAGTTACCCTGCGATGTTCGTTACATCCTTCTACGTGCTGAGCCAACGAATTTACCAAGGGAGCCTGATGTCGCGCCTTTCAAAAACCAGCCTCCTTCGAGTGGACTTTTGCGACTGGCGGTAAGGCACCCACCTGCACATGCAGGTTCAATACTCTGAAGATGAACGGCATTGTGGGGCAATTTGCTTATATGCGGATTTGCTCCATAAAGAGAAAGAAAAGGAAAGACGCAAGCAACCGTTCCCGGTTTTGCGGCGTCTTTTTCTTTGCAGATTCATTGACATTATCCGTGATTTTGCGTATAATTTTATAGTTAATATAATTTGTTTATAATAGTAAGATGTTTTATAAACGCAAAAGGAGAGAGAACCTATGAAGTACATGAGCGGTAACGAACTCCGCGAACAGTTTTTACGATTTTTTGAAGAACGGGGGCATATGCGGCTGCCCAGCGCGTCCCTGATCCCCCAGGATGATCCGACCCTGCTTTTGATTGGCGCCGGCATGGCTCCTTTCAAACCTTTCTTTACCGGTAAGATGAAGCCGCCTTCCCCCCGTGTGACTACCTGCCAGAAGTGCGTGCGCACTGGCGATATTGAAAATGTGGGACGTACCGCCCGCCATCATACCTATTTTGAAATGCTGGGAGATTTCTCCTTTGGCGACTACTTCAAAAAAGAGATTATTCCCTGGAGCTGGGAGTTCCTGACCAAAGAACTGGAACTGCCCGGTGATAAACTGTACATTACCATCCATACTTCCGACGATGAAGCATACCAGATCTGGCATGATGTTGTTGGAATTCCGGATGAGCGGATCATGCGTCTGGAAGATAACTTCTGGGAAATTGGCAGCGGCCCCTGCGGCCCCTGCTCGGAGATCCATATCGATTTAGGGCCCGAACGGGGCTGCGGTAAACCGGACTGCGGCCCGGCCTGCGACTGCGGACGGTTCCTGGAACTGTGGAACCTGGTATTCACCCAATTCAACCAGAACGAGGATGGCACCTATACGCCGCTGGAACATAAGAACATTGATACCGGCGCCGGCCTGGAACGCATTGCGTCCGTGCTGCAGGGAAAGCCTTCCAACTTTGAGACGGACTTGATTTTCCCCATTATTGAATACGCCAGCAGGGAAAGCGGCGTTGCCTACAACGCGTCCCCGAAGACCGACGTGTCCCTGAAGGTCATTGCTGACCATGCCCGCAGCCTGACCTTTATGATCGGCGACGGCATTTTGCCTTCCAACCTGGGCCGCGGGTACATTCTGCGCCGGGTGTTACGCCGTGCGGTGCGTCACGGACGCCTGCTGGGCATTGACCGTGAATTTTTAGGCGGCGCGGTGGATGTGGTGGTTTCCATGTACGGCGACCACTATCCGGAGATTCGTGAGAAACAGGATTATATTAAGAAAGTCATCCACATGGAAGAAAGCAGCTTCCTGAAGACCCTGAAGAGCGGCAGTGATATGCTGGACGGGGAGATTGCCCGTCTGAAAGAGGAAGGAAAAACCGAACTGGATGGCAGTATTGCTTTCAAACTGTCCGACACCTTCGGTTTCCCGAAAGAACTGACAGCGGAAATTCTGGAAGAACACGGCATGACCTTAGATGAAAAGGGCTTTGCCGAAGCGTTGGAGGTACAGCGCAAGATGGCCCGCGATGCCCGGGACGACAAAACCGGACGTCCGGTAATCTACAATGACCGGGATCTGAACGCAGCAGACTTAAAAGTGGATGAGTGCGCGCATTGCGGTAAGGTCATGAAAGTGTATCCGGTAGCGGACGCACAGCCGGTCGATTCCGTTTCGGACGGCAATGGCGCGGCAGTGATTTTGGACGTGACCGGGTTCCATGCGGAAGGCGGCGGCCAATTAGGCGATATTGGTGTGATTAAAGCGCCGGCCGGACTGATGCGTGTCACCAAAACGAAAAAGCTGCCGGACGGCGTTACCTATATGGCGGGTACTGTGGAAGAAGGAACCATTGCGACAGGCGATGAAGTTACCTTTGAAGTGGATACCGTCCGCAAATCTGATATCGCCCGGAACCATACGGCCACCCATCTGCTGCAGGCAGCGCTGCGCAGAGTGCTGGGCGACCATGTCAATCAGGCAGGCAGCTATGTAGGTCCGGACCGTCTCCATTTTGACTTCTCCCATTTTTCTGCTGTAACGCCGGAAGAACTGGCGCAGGTAGAAAAGATGGTCAACGAGCAGATTCTGGCGGCCAAGACCGTTACCTTTGAAGAAGTACCCATTGAAGAAGCGAAAAAACGCGGCGCTATGGCGCTGTTCGGTGAAAAATACGGCGCTGTGGTGCGCGTCGTGACCGTTCCGGATTTCTCTATGGAACTGTGCGGCGGTGTACATGTAAGCAACACGGCCCAGATCGGTCTGTTTAAAATCGTCAGCGAATCTTCTACCGGTGCCGGTGTGCGCCGTATTGAAGCAGTCACCGGTTTCGGCGCGCTGCAATATGTGGAAGGATTGGAAAAGACTATCGGGAATGTAGCGGCTAAACTGCATTGCCGCAACACGGATGTGGAAGAACGTTTGGATGTGCTGGCGGCAGAAGCCAAAGAAGCTTCACAGAAAGTTAAGGCACTGGAAAGCAAGATGGCTGCGGCGGCAGCTTCCAGCGCGGCAGATCAGGTGAAGGACATAAAGGGAGTCAATGCGCTGGTACAGAAAGTCAGCGTATCTGATGTAAATGCCCTGCGTACCATGGGCGATCAGCTCCGGGATAAGACCGGCGGCGTAGTGGTGCTGGCTTCCGTATTCGAAAACGGTAAGATCGGTATCCTGGCCATGGCCCATAAAGACGCAGTAGCCAAAGGCATTCATTGCGGAAAGATCGTGAAAGAAGTGGCGGCCCTGTGCGGCGGTGGCGGCGGCGGTCGTCCGGATATGGCACAGGCCGGCGGCAAGGATGCGGCTAAAGTGGACGAAGCGCTTCAGGCTGCCTGGGGTGTAATTGAAGGTCAGGTCAAGTAATCTGAAACGGTTTTATTGGTTTTGATAATATAAGTACTGCAAAAGCAGTTTTGCGTTGAATTGCAGTGAGATAGGAGTTAGTTATCATGAGTGAAGTTCGCGTACGTTTTGCCCCCAGTCCCACGGGCAATTTACATGTTGGCGGCGCCCGTACCTGCCTGTTCAACTGGCTGTTTGCCAGAAGCCAGGGCGGCAAGCTGGTGCTGCGTATTGAAGACACTGACCCGGCCCGTTTTCAGGAAGGCTCGGTGGGGCAGATTATCCGGAGCATGAAATGGCTGGGCCTGGATTGGGATGAAGGCCCGGAAGTAGGGGGGCCGTGCGAACCGTATTACCAGTCCCAGCGTACGGAAATTTATCAGAAATATATTCAGCAGTTACTGGATGAAGGCAAGGCGTATTACTGCTTCTGCACGCCGGAAGAACTGGAGGCGCAGCGTGAGATCCAGCGGCAGAGGAAGCAGCCGTTCCGTTACCCCCGTACTTGCCGTAATCTTTCCAAAGAGGAAGTGGAGCGCAGGCTGGCTGCCGGCGAACCCCATTCCATCCGGTTCAAGATTCCCATGAAAGGGAACATGCGTGTGAAGGATCTCATCCATGGCCGCATGGATTTTGACCTGACCCAGTTTGATGATTTTGTCATCGCCAAGACGAACGGCACGCCCACTTACAACTTTGCCGTTGTGATCGACGACCATCTGATGGGTATGACCCATGTGCTCCGGGCGGAGGAACATATCCCTAACACGCCGAAACAGATTCTCCTCTACGAAGCATTGGGCTTCCCTGTGCCGGAGTTCGGTCATATGTCCATGATCCTGGCGCCGGACCGCAGTAAGCTGTCCAAACGGCATGGCGCCCAGTCGGTGGAAGAGTTCCAGGCGATGGGCTATCTGCCGGAAGCATTGCTGAACTATCTGACCCTGTTAGGCTGGTCCCCGGAAGGCAATCAGGAGATCATCAGCAAAGAAGAAACCGTAAAACAGTTTGACATGAACAAGATGTCCCACAAAGGGGCGGTGTATGATATCAAAAAGCTGTACTGGATCAACGGCCAGTACCTGCAGAGCCTGCCGCTGGAACGTATCGTCAACGATGTGAAACCGTTCTTTTTGAAGGACGGGCTGGTGACAGAGGAATGGCTGCAGGACGAAGCGAACCAGAAGTACCTGGCTCATCTGGTGGAAGTAGTGAGGGTTCGCGTGAAAACGCTGCAGGAGATCGTGGACGCTTCCACATATTTCTTCAAGGATTTTGATGCCTTTGATGAAAAAGGAGCCCGCAAGTTCTTCACTGCAGAAGGCGTTGCCCTGCTGAAAAAATGCAGGGAACGGGTAGCTGCAGCGCCTGAAGCGGAATTCAATGAAGCGGATCTGGAAAAGCTGTATAATGCCCTTGCAGAAGAAGAAGGCGTGGCATTAGGCAAGGTGATCCAGCCCAGCCGTCTGGCGCTGTCCGGTCGCACCGTAACCCCGGGCATGTTCGACGTGATGGTTCTGCTGGGCAAGGAAAAAACACTGGAACGTATGGATCGGGCGATTGCCTTTGCTGAACAAATGGCCTAAATCCTTTTCAGTTTCCGTTGCCGCTTTGCAGTGGCGCCGGTGGACCGGAGGAGTTTTGTAAAAAACAGATGCGATGCATTCCATTACCGTTTGATTTACGAGGCCTTGTACCTGAGGAGGACTCATGAAAAAAATGATGGGCGCGTTACTGACAGCTGCGTTGCTGTTCTGCCAGAGCGCTTTTGCGGATCAGCCCACGACGGTGCTGACGGAATTAAAATATGGAAAACAGATTACGGTGGAAATACCTGTGGTTGACGGAGCCAATGACGAAACATTCCAGCGTTCTGCCAACAACATGTTGCGTAATGCAGCAGAAGACGTGGCGGATAAAGTTGGGAAGAAAGGAAAGGTTACGTATGAAGTAACCCTGAACCGTCCCAGTCTTGTCAGCATTCTTCTGAAAGGAACGAATGGCGGGCGAACGTATTACCGCGGAGTGAATGTAGATTTGACAACCGGCCGTGAATTTACGCTGGATGATTTTTTCTTCGATAGTGATGACAGGGAAAAACTGCTGGGCAAACAGAAAGAAAATCTATTGTTTACAGAAGAAGGCGTTGTCCTTCCGGAGAAGAAAGGCGCTGCCTTTACGCAAAAGATTTCCTATCAGGAACTGCTGCCTTTGGCCCGCATCGGTGATATCGGCAGGCTTCTGACAGTTTGGAAACTGACGGAAAACAGTAATGGAAAAATTCTCACGATGAAGCAGGGGGACATGGCAGCCTTCAAATTGAATGCCAATCCCAGCACCGGCTACCAGTGGGTGCATTCTGTAACCGGCGGTCCGGCTGAAGGCATCATTAAGGCAGGCAGCTCTTTTGTGATTCCCAATTCCCAAAAGGAACAGGTTGGCACCCCCGGTACGGAGTTTCAGTTTTATGCAGCAAAAGCGGTCGGGACGTATCAGCTGAAACTGAGTTATCAGCGTCCCTGGGAAAAGATTGCCGGTATCCGGGAATGTAATGTAATGATAATTGTTAAATAATGAGAACTCATGTTATGAAGCAGCATCGCCTTTGTGACGGTGCTGCTTTCGTTAAATATAAGGAATAACGCCGGTGGGAAGAAACGTTCCTGCTTTCACTGCCGGCCAGGTGAAAAGGAGTCAATTATGCAGAAAGAAATAGAATTACTAGCTCCAGCAGGTACATGGGAAGCACTGGAAGCAGCGGTAAATGCCGGGGCGGATGCAATTTATCTGGGAGGAAAGGCCTTTGGGGCACGGGCTTATGCCAGTAATTTCGACAGGGAAGAGATGGTAAGGGCCGTTTACTTCTGCCACATGCATCATGTCCGCCTGTATGTGACGGTCAATACGTTGGTGGATGACAGGGAAATGCCAGAGCTGGAGGATTATCTGGTCTTTCTGCATAATGTGGGTATAGACGGAATCATTGTACAGGATCTGGGCGTGATTCGGGTCGCGCAAAAGCTGGTCCCCGGATTACCATTGCATGCGTCTACCCAGATGACGGTGACCAATTCTGCCGGTGTCCGGTTTGCGGCCGATCATGGGATCGTCCGTGTGGTGCCTGCCCGTGAGTTGTCTTTGTCTGACTTGAAAAAGGCAAGCGAAACCGGGCTGGAAATTGAGGCTTTTATTCACGGTGCGTTATGCGTATGTTATTCCGGCCAGTGCCTGATGAGCAGCCTGATCGGGGGACGGAGCGGGAACCGGGGACGCTGTGCCCAGCCCTGCCGCCTGCCATATACGCTGGTGGATAAAAACGGCAATGACCTGCTGGCAGGAAAAGATGCAGGGCAATACCTGTTAAGCCCGAAAGATCTGAACACGCTGCGGGTTCTGCCACAGATGATTGAAGCGGGAGTGGTTTCTTATAAAATTGAAGGCCGTATGAAGCGGCCGGAATACGTGGCGGTGGTGGTGGATGCATACCGCCGGGCTATGGACAGTTACAAAGGCGGTCATTACGAAGTACCGGAGAAAGATCTGGCGAACATAGAGCAGATTTTCAACCGGGATTTTACGACGGCCTATCTGGAAAGGCATCAGGGCCGCCTCATGATGAGCGACCGTCGTCCCAATAACCGGGGCGTGCTGGTAGGCCGCGTACAGAAGCTGAATAAGGATCATACCAAGGCGGTAATAAAACTGGAAAAAACGATTCACACAGGAGACGGCCTGGAATTCTGGGTGAAGGTCGGCGGACGCGTTGGCACGACTGTGAATACATTACGGGTTCAGGGCAGTTTGGTGGAAACAGCGGCAGCAGGAATGCTGGCCGAAATCAATGTGCCGAAGGGCGTGCGCCTGAACGACCGTGTCTTCCGGACACTTGACAGTGAACTGATGGCATATGCCGGACAGTTTTACGGTGAAAAGAACAGGAAACGTATCCCTGTTATGGCAAAGGTAACTGTATATTCAGGCAGCGCGTTACAGGTAACATTGACAGATCCGGATGGAAATACCGGGTCCGGCCAGACGGATTTTATTGCGGAACCTGCGAGGAAGCATGCACTTGATGAATCGGCGGTGCGTAAACAGATAGACCGTTTGGGAACGACGGAATACGTATTGGAAAAGCTGGAAACAGATATTGGTACAGGTCTTATGGTGCCCATGAGTGAAATCAACGAGGCCCGCCGAAAAGCCTGCGAAGCATTGGATAAAGCACGTCTGGAAGCTTTTGCGCCCAGTCGCCCGTCTGTGAAGAATGAAAACCGGCTGGCGCGGTGGCTGCAAGGGCAGGAACAAAACTGTATGAAGAACGGAAAGGCAGGACAAGGCACACAGCTTACCGCCTGGGTGGATACGGTCGACAAAGTGAAAGCGGCCCTGGAGGGCGGAGCGGATTGGATCATCTTTGGTGGCGACCGGTACAGTGTAAGAGATGTGACTTTTGCAGATTATGAAACCGCTTCAAAGCTGGTGAAGGAAACCGGGCGCAAAATTGCTTTTTCCACCCCCCGTATTGTGAAGGAAGGGCAGCTGGGGTATTTTGCAAAATTTTTGCAACAGGCTGAAACGTGCGGTGTTGACTTGTTATATGTACACAATCTGGGAATCTGGCAACTGGCACAGGATCTGGATATAAAAATACCTTTGTGGGCGGATATGAGCCTGAATATTTACAATACCCAGAACCTGCAGTTCTGGAAAGAGGCAGGCGCAGCCGGTGCGACCCTTTCTGTGGAGCTGAACATGGGGCAACTGGCTCATCTGGTCAGGGTCAGTCCGTTGCCGCTGGAGTGTATGGTACAGGGACCTATTGAGATGATGGTATCTGAATACTGTGCGGGGGGCAGTTTCCTGGGAAATCTGGATAAAGGCTCCTGCACGTTCCAGTGTAAAGAGGAAATCTATCTGCATGACCGGAAAGAAGCAAAATTCCGCCTCGCCGGTGACCAGTTCTGCCGGATGCATGTGCTGAACTCGCAGGACCTGTCCGTATTGGGAGGTCTTCAGGAACTGCGGGACATGGGGATTTCCCGGGTACGTGTCGACGGGAGGGCGTATGAACCGAACCGGCTTACGGTGTTAGTGAAAACGTTTAAAGAAACTCTGGCGTTGCGGGGCGGGATGGTGGAGAACCTGCCGGGGACTACAAGGGGTCATTATTACCGAGGTGTACTGTAGTTGTTCTTACAAGCTTCGATACTGTAAACGTTGCGGCTTTGGCCCGTAGCTTCGGCGAGGGACGTTTCCGTAATCAGTCACAAAAATTGCCGGGCAGCGTGCCTGCGAATGCATCATTGTTTCCTTAAATAAAAGACCATGGGAGCAGAACGCGCATCCCATGGTCTTTCGCTGATATTACATTTTTGTATTTCAGAAGAAATCAGGTCTTTTCTGTCTAAATTTTTTCTAACTTTACCCGGAACGATATCTTGCGCGGCGTTTCCATGCTGTCGAACTGTATCACGTGTGCACCCTTATCCTTGTCTGTTTCGGTGACAGTACCGGTGCCGAACACAGCGTGGCGCACCCGTTGTCCGATGGGAAAAGCTACGTCGCTTTCCTTCTCGGGCATATATTTCTGGCTGAGAACGATATAGTCCCTGGCTTCTTTGATCAGTTCTTCCCTTGGCTCTTCTGTATATTGTAGCAGGTTTTTGTCGATATCCAGAATAAAGCGGGAAGGATATTGGGGTGAGCCGTCAAAGTTACGGCCGGATCCCCGGGATAAATACAGTCTGTTTTTGGCGCGGGTTACAGCGACAAAAGCCAGTCGCCGTTCTTCTTCCATGGCTTCCTGGGTTCGAACCTTCCGGGAAGGGAAGATCCCCTCGTTCATACCGCACAAAAAGACCGTGGGAAATTCCAGTCCCTTGGCTGCATGGACGGTCATCAGTTTTACTTTGCCTTTGGCTTCCGCGCTGTCAGCGTTGGTAAACAGGGATACGTGGGTTAGATAATGCGACAGGGAGACTTCCTCACCACAGGTGGTTTCATATTCGTAGACGGACTGCTTCAGTTCAGCTATATTGTCAAGCCGTTCCTGACTTCCTTCCGTGCGCAGCATTTTTTCATAGCCGCTTTCGTTGAGAATGGCCGCCAGCACCTCCGATACAGGACGGCCTTCGTAGTCAGTGGCATACCGTTCTATCAGGTTTATAAACTGATGGGCTTTGGTTCCCTTAAAGATGGGGTCTTCCAGTGTTTCTGTCAGTGCCCGGTATAACGTGCAGCCGTGCTGTGCCGCATAGTCTTCCAGAAAAGCCAGCCGCCGTTTTCCCATGTTGCGTTTCGGTGTATTGACGATCCGGCGGAAGGAAAGATCGTCTTTGAAAGCGATCATGCGCAGATAACTGAGGGCGTCTTTGATTTCCATGCGGTCGAAGAACTGCACGCCGCTGTAGATGGTGTAGGGAATCTTTTCCTGCAGGAATATCTGTTCGATAGTCCGGGTCACGTAATGGGCCCGATACAGCAGGGTGATGTCCGTATAATCGACGCCTTCAGCCTGCAGCCTGCGAATTTCGTTACAAATCCACTTCGCTTCATTTTCCTGAGTATCCGCAAAATGGCACACCACATGTGCGCCGTCGGGACACCGGGACAGCAGTTCCTTTTGCATTCGATGTCGGTTTTTTTCAATGAGGGAGTTGGCTGCCGCCAGAATTTGCGGCGTAGAACGGTAATTTTCCATCATCATGATGGTCCGGGTACCCGGGAATTTCGTATCAAAATCCAGCAGGAAACGTCCGTCAGCGCCCCGCCAGGTGTAAATGGTCTGATCCGGGTCGCCTACTATAAAAAGATTCTTGTGCCAGGCGGCCAGGACTTCCATCAGTTCGTACTGCAGGGAATCGATATCCTGGAACTCGTCAATCATGATGTATTCCAGTCGTTGCTGCCATTTCTGGCGGATATCCTTCCTCTCTTTGAAAATATGCAATGTGAACTTGATAAGGTCGTTGTAGTCCAGGCCGAAGCATTTCTTTTCCTGGTAGAGGTAGCCGTAAAAAATGATATCTTCCGTTCTGACGGCACCGTCATACTTTTCTTTCAGTGTTTCCAGAGGCAGGGCAATCATATCTTTATAATAATCCGGCCTTTTAAACAGTTTCTGAATTTCGATCATATCCCTGGCCATGGAAAAGGTCATGTCCCGAAGGGTCAGGCCCCGTTCTTCATAAATGATCTGCAGCATGGCATCGATGTCAGAGTTATCCAATACCAGAAAACTTTTGGGATAACCTGCAGCATAGCTGTCTTCCTGCAGGACGGATACACAAAAGCCGTGGAAGGTGTTGATGTAACCCGTATCGTTGTCCCCGGTCAGATTGTGGATGCGCTGCCGCATCTCATTGGCGGATTTGTTGGTGAAGGTGACGCACAGGATATTGCCCGGCAGGATGCCAAGCTCATTTACCAGAAAGGCAAACCGGTGGGAAAGGGCCCGGGTCTTTCCCGAACCTGCCCCGGCAATGACACGGATAAACCCTTCTGTAGCGCATACTGCTTCCCGCTGTGACGTATTCAGTTTCTGCATTGTGTTTGAATATTCGTTTGTGTCTTCCATGTACAAAGCCTCCAAAGTAAAAAAACAAACGTTCGTGTTTATTGTACCATATAGACTGAAAAAAGAAAAGCGGACAGATCAAAGAAGTTTCATGGTGAATGATCTGAAAACCTTGAAAGAAGCTGTATCGGAAAAAGCAAAGACGCGGATGCATTTTTGTGATACGTTTGGCAAACAGATATGATATAATCAGATGAACAGGAAAAATGAAAGGGATTCGTGTGAGTGGATGAACTTTTACTGTGTTTTATTATTTATCATTCAATAAAAGAGGAACTGTATGAACAATCGTATTTCAGGGCGTTTTGCTGTTAAGACGCTTGAGTTTGACAAAGTTAAACAAAAAGCCGCAGAAAAAGCGGCAACGGAGCTTGGGAAAGAAAAACTGCTTGCGCTGGGTATCTCTTCTGACTTTGAGACGGTAAAGCGTATGCACATGGAAACGGCGGAAGCGTTGCGAATTTTGAATACAGGCAGACGGTTCCCGTTCGGCGGCCTGTACAGTATCACGGATGCGGTGAAACGGGCCCGTATCGGCAGTGTGCTTGACGTAGAAGAGCTGATGCAGATTAAATCCAGCATGCAGGCTTTTGGGGCTTTAAAAGTGTTTTTGCTGACCGAAAGCGACGATCATCCCAATCTGGCAGAATACGGAAGGGGGCTGGCAGAGTTTCCCAGGCTGGTACGTCAGCTGGAGAAAAGTATTTCGGATAAAGGGGAAATACTGGATACGGCATCTGTAAAACTGGCAGGGCTGCGTACCGGGATTGCGGCTGCGAAAAGCAAGGTCAGGTCACAGTTGGAGAAGATCCTCCATGATCCGAACAATCAGAAATATTTTCAGGATGCACTGGTCACCATGCGGGGAGACCGGTATGTGATTCCCATTAAACAGGAATACAGGGCAAACTTTCCCGGTATCGTGCATGATCAGAGCGGGACAGGCGCTACGCTGTTTATTGAACCCATGACAGTAGTAAACCTGAATAATAATATTAAACGGTATGTTGCAGAAGAAAAGGAAGAAATCGAGCGGATTCTGCGGCAATTATCCGGCGCCGTAGGCGCAGAAGGCGAAACGCTTTTGCGCTGCCTTGATCTGGCAGCAGATGTAGATGCGGTGTATGCCAAGGCGCTGTTTGCGTTAGAAACAAAGGCCTGCCAGCCACAACTGGTATCTAATGGCGGTTTGCGTATTGAGAAGGGGCGCCATCCGTTATTACCTGCGGAAACGGCGGTGCCGCTGGATGTGAATCTGGGGGAAACGTTTCATACGCTGCTTGTAACGGGTCCCAACACTGGCGGTAAGACGGTAGCGCTGAAAGCGGTAGGCCTGTTTGCCCTGATGAGCCAGACAGGTATGTTTATACCGGCACTGAATGCTAAACTCCCGGTATTCCGGGCTGTGTATGCGGATATTGGGGATGAGCAGAGCATTGAGCAGAGCCTTTCCACGTTCTCCGGGCATATGATGAATCTGGTCAGCATTCTTAAGGATGTGAGAGAACGGGACCTGGTGCTCGTAGACGAGATCTGTGCAGGTACGGATCCCAACGAAGGCGCGGCGCTGGCCATGTCCATTCTGGAGCATCTGACCAAACAGGGCGTCTTTACCATGATGACGACCCACTACAGTGAATTGAAGACCTTTGCTTATGGCCGGGAAGGAATGGAAAATGCCAGCGTGGAGTTTAATCCGGATACGCTGCTTCCCACGTACCGTCTGCTGATGGGCGTACCGGGCAACAGCAATGCATTCAATATCAGCCGCCGGCTGGGCCTGCCGGAAGAAATTGTCCACAATGCCGGCGACTTGCTGAATGAAGAGCATGTGCATATGGAAGATGTCCTTCAGGGGCTGGAAGGAGAACGGCGCCGCTTTGAGAGCCGCAGCCGGGAAGTGGAAGAACTGCGGTATGAGAGCGAGAAACTGCGGAATCAGCTGGCCTGGCAGAAAAAGGATTTTGAAAAACAGAAGAACGAGCTGTTACGCAAGGCGCGGTATCAGGCGGATGAGATTTACCGTTCCAGCCGCCGGGAAGCAGAGGCTGTGTTAAAAGAACTGCGTTCCCTGAAAGCAGATATGGATGTACGGGCATTGCAGGCAAAAGCGGAAGAGGCCCGGAAACGGCTGGACAAGCATATGAGTCTTGACGAACCGTTGCCGGAGGGAACGCCCCTGACACCGGATAATGCCCGTTCCGGTATGACGGTGCTGGTAAAGTCCCTGCGTAAGAACGGGACGCTCCTGGAAGTGAAGGGAAAAGACGGGCTGGTTTCCGTGGGCGTGCTGAAAATGACGGTGCCGTTGTCCCAGTGCCTTCTTGTAAAAGATAAACCACAGGAAGTACCGAAACCTCCCAAATCTTCCAAATACAAAAGCAATGCCTCCCATGCCATGTTTGTTGTAAAAACAGAAACGGCGGACCAGGAGGTAGATGTACGGGGCATGACTACAGATGAAGCAATCCTCTTTGTGGACCGGGCCATTGATGACGCGCTGCTGGCGGGGATTTCCCAGGTCCGTATCATTCACGGCAAAGGTACCGGCGCACTGCGTGCGGGACTGCACGCATATCTGAAAAATCATAAGAGCGTGGCGGGTGTAGCGCTGGCGGATTTGTCCATGGGTGGCGCCGGGGTAACGGTGGTAACGGTAAAATGAATGTGTTTTTTACAATATACTAATTCTTGCGTTATGACTGTAAAAAAGTCACAATATATTGCAATTTCGGCTTGTGATTCTATATAAAAAGGTGATATAATAACTATATATGTGCTAGGAGGGGCGATGTATGGCATTTGTTGTTAAGAAGTTCGGCGGCAGCAGTGTGGCTACGCCGGAGAAAATTTTTCATCTTGTGGACCGGGTACTGGCTGAAAAGAAGCCGGATGACAAAATTGTGATCGTGGTTTCTGCCATGGGCGATACCACAGATGATCTGCTGACGCTGGCAGGGAGGATTACCGACCATATGCCCAAGCGGGAAATGGATATGCTGCTGGCGACAGGCGAGCAGGTTTCTATCGCATTGCTGGCCAGTGCGTTTATGGAACGGGGCCAGAAAGCAGTTTCCTTTACAGGTTTTCAGGCAGGCATCCGTACCAATGCAAGCCATACCAAGGCAGGGATTCTGGAAGTTAAGGCAGATCGCGTGATGAAAGCGCTGGAAGAAGGCAATATCGTAATTGTAGCCGGGTTCCAGGGTATCACGGAAGAAGGCGATATCACTACATTGGGCCGCGGCGGCAGCGATACGACAGCGGTAGCGGTTGCGGCAGGCCTGAAAGCGGATATCTGCGAAATCTATACCGACGTGGACGGCGTGTACACAGCTGATCCCCGGGTAGTACCCAATGCAATCAAATTAAAAGAGATTACCTTTGGGGAAATGCTGGAACTGGCCCGTCTGGGGGCCGGTGTTATGCAGCCCCGTGCTGTGGAATACGGCGAACTGACCGGAACCGACATTCATGTCCGTTCTACCTTCAACAGGGTAGAAGGGACGATTATCAGAGGGGAGTATACGATGATGGAAGAAAAGAAATTCATTATTCGCGGTGTGGCGAGCGATTCTAATGTAGCAAAGATTGCGGTGCGGGGCGTGCCTGATGTTCCCGGCGTTGCATATCAGATTTTTGATGCGCTGGCAAAGGAAAACATTGCAGTGGATATGATCGTGCAGAGCGCGACGAATATTAAAGAAAAGAATGATATTGTATTTACCGTGACCAAGACTGATATGGCAGATACGGTAGGCGTACTGGATCAGCTCAGGGATAAGGTCGGCTTTGCCCGGGTGGATGTGGAAGCCAATGTTGCCAAAGTCTCTATCGTCGGAGCGGGTATGTTGGGGAATCCCGGCGTAGCGGCGCGTATGTTCGGCGCACTGGCCAGCGAAAACATCAATTTGGATGTTATCAGTACCTCTGAAATTACAATTTCCTGTCTCATCGCCAAAGAAGATGAGAAGAAAGCCGTGAACGTGGTGCACCGATTTTTCTTCCCGGCTGATGAAAAATAAAGGATTTGCAGAAGTAGCAGCGTTATTGGAAAAGATGAAGGATGATGTTTGAAACGGTTGACGGTCTGAAGAACCGAAAGGGGAGAGTGTAAAATGTATACAAGCTTTGCAGCGCCTCAGGCAAAGGGGAAAGCTGCCAATGATATTATTTTTGCAGCTAATGCGCTGGCCGTGGCGGATGCGACGGCTAACGGCGCAGAAAATGTAACGAACGGCACGATCGGCGCTATTTTAGATGACGATTCCAAACTTGTGTGCCTGCCTACTGTAGAGGCAGTGTTCCGTAATCTGCCAATTAATGAAGTGATTGCCTATGCACCTATCGCGGGTACGCCAGATTTTCTTGATAAAGTGCAGGTTGCCACATTCGGTAAATCCCGTCCCAACGGGTTCACCCGTGCGGTAGCGACGACCGGAGGAACCGGCGGTATCCATCATGCAATCTGGAATTATACCGAGGCCGGTGATACGGTAATCACCGCAGACTGGTACTGGGGAGCCTATAAGGTGCTGTGCCTGGACATGGGGCGCAAGCTGGACACCTATAAGATGCTGACGGATGACGGGACATTCAATCTGTCTGCTCTGACTGAAAAAGTAAATGCGCTGCTGGCAAAGCAGAACAGCATTATGGTCATCATTAACACGCCTGCCCACAATCCGACCGGTTACAGCCTGACCAAAGAAGATATGGACCAGGTGGTGGCCATGCTGAAGAAGGCAACGGAAGCTACGGGGAAACAGGCAATTCTGTTCCTGGATGCGGCGTATCTTGATTATGCAGGCGAGAAAGACGCGGTTCGCGAAGTTTTCAAAGCCCTGGATAATCTGCCGGAACGGGTGCTTGCCATCGTGCAGTACAGTATGTCCAAAGGCTTTACCATGTATGGTCAGCGGCTGGGCGCCATGATCTGCGTTTCTTCCAGCGAAGCAGCGGCAAAAGAATTCTTTGAAATCAACCAGTATACAAGCCGTGCTACCTGGTCTAACAACAACCGGGCGGCGATGCGCACGCTGGTGCAGATTTACAGTGATGAAGCGCTGCTGACGGCAGTAGAGGCAGAACGGGATCATTACTACAAGATGATCAAGGCCCGAGCCGACGTATTTGTGGAAGAAGCCAAAGCCTGCGGGCTGCCGATGATCCCTTATATTGCGGGATTCTTCCTGTCCGTTCCCTGTGAAAATTCGCAGGCTGTGTGCGATATTCTGCACAAGGATCATATCTATCTGGTCCCGCTGGCGGCCGGTGTACGTATTGCACTGTGCTCCATCCCGCTGAAGAAGATTCCTGGCATCGCCAAGAAACTGAATGATGCGCTGAAGGCTGTGGAAGCGGCAAAATAAAGAGTGGTTATGAATCACGTAACTTAAGGAAACCGGTCTGATACTGTTTCCTTTTGACAGATCAGAACAAATCAGGCTGAAGATAAAACTTCAGCCTTTTTTGCAATAGTAACAAAATGGAGGCCCTTTATGCTGCTGATTACCTTACCGGACGGTACAAAAAAGAAATACGCCCCGGGAACGACCCTGGCAGAGATTGGAGAAGCGGTAGCCGGCAATTATGATTCGCCTCTGGCTGCAGGCGTTTTTAACGGACAGGAATACAGTCTGCGGTATCAGGTTACCGAAGACGGGGAAGCGGCTTTTATCCCCATGAATTCCGTAGAAGGAATGCGCGCCTTTGTCCGCAGTATCATATTTGTCTGTGATGTGGCGATGAAAGCGCTGTTCCCCGATACGAAACTGGAGGTCTGCAATTCGCTGGGCAGCGCCTTATACTGTATTATGCCTGAAAACCCGCTGGCCCCGGCACAGTTAAAGCAGCTGGAAGAAAAAATGCGCAGCATCATTGCGGAGAAACATCCTATTGTGACGTTTCCGGTTGACCGGCAGGAAGCGATTGAGAGGGCAAAGAAGGATCCGTATCTGGGGGAAGATGTGCTGGCGATGATTAAGATGGCGCCGGAATCCGAAACGCTTTTTGCCTACGAACTGTGCGGGATACGGGAGCCATTTTTTGAACCATTACTGGCCAGCACGGAACATCTGTCGGCTTTTGAACTTATTCCGTTTGACAAGGGATTTGTCATTAATTATCCGGAGATGAACGATTATAAGAAACTGCCGCCCTGGGATACAGTGCGGCGTATCAATCATGCCTACCAGGAAGCGGAAGAATGGTCCGCCATGATTGGCTGCAACACAGTTTCCAAGCTGAACCGTATTATACGGGAAGGAAGGGCCGATAAGATCATCCGGGTGGCGGAAGGACTGCAGGAGAAAAAGTTCGTTGCCATTGCTGATTACATCACAAAGCACCGGGATAAACTGAAATTCATTCTGATTGCAGGGCCGTCTTCTTCCGGAAAAACATCTTCCAACCAACGGCTTTGCGTCCAATTGGAAGTGAACGGGCTTCATCCGATTCCCATTTCGATGGACAATTATTATGTGAACCGGGAGGATACACCGAAAAATCCTGACGGGACCTATGATTATGAGCGGGTGGACGTGATTGATATTCCTTTGTTCAACGAGCATCTTGCCCAGCTGCTTAGGGGCGAGACCGTGATGCTGCCATATTATAATTTCATGACCGGGCACAGGGAATATCGCGGGCAGAAGATGCGTATGCGGGAAAACAGCGTTTTTGTAATTGAAGGGATCCACGCGTTGAGCCGGAAGGTAACGGAATCGGTTCCGGATGAAAACAAGCTGAAGATTTTTGTCAGTGCCCTTACAACTATGTCGCTGGATGCTTTCAACCGCATTCATACCACGGACCTGCGAATGCTGCGGCGTATGGTCCGGGACTCCCGATTCCGTTCCCATGATGCCCTTGACACGATCAAAATGTGGCCGTCAGTACGCAGAGGAGAGGAACAGTATATTTTCCCGTGTCAGGAGGATGCAGATATTTTCTTTAATACGTCGCTGATTTATGAACCGGCAATTTTACGGAAATTTGCAGTACCTTTGTTACAGACGGTGCCGCCCGAAGAGAAGAGAGAATATTTTACAGCGTGCCGTCTGCTCCGCCTGCTGCGGCTGATAGAACCGCTTGACGAGGACATGATTCCCAACAATTCCATTTTAAAGGAGTTTATCGGCGGTTCGGCTTTTGAAAAAGAATTATAAAAGAAGGATTTATTTACATAACGTCATTTCTGAAACAAAAAACTCCCGCGGGTTTATTGGCCAGCGGGAGTTTAATCTTATTACGTTTAATCTTATTACAATATAGAGTTAAAATAACCTGATACTACTTTTTGTCAGCCTTCTGCTGTGGCTTGACCGGTGTTGGCTTGGCTGGCGCCGGTTTCGTCGGAGCCGGCTTGACGGGAGCCGGTTTGCTCAGCGTAGAACCGCTTTTCTTTTCCGGTTTATTGCTTACGACCGGCTTCTCTGAATTCTTGGACTTGGGCTTTACAATTTTTGGCGGTTTGGCCAGGGGGTCGTTTTGTAGTTTGGTTTCTTCTTCCTTATTCTTATCTTTATCTTCTTCTTTACCGATATCTTTGCCTACCGGGGTAACGGCTCCTGCCGGACGGGTAAAATCGGCATAGGGAACTTCCTGGATGGCATTGACCATGAAATCGTGCCAGATGCTTAACGGAGCTCCGGAACCGTACATTGCGCCCATGCTGCGGTTTCTGTCGTCACCTACCCATACAGCGCAGGAAAGGTTGGGCGTATAGCCGCAGAACCAGGCATCCTTGGAATAATCGGTAGTACCGGTTTTGCCGGCTGCCGGGCGGCCGATACCGGAACCGCCTGCTGTACCGCTGATCAGTACGTCTTTTAACATATCCGTAGTCTGATAAGCTGCTTTGGCGCTGACGACCTGTTTCGGCGCAGGTTTATGTTCGAAGATGGTTTTGCCGTTGCGGTCTAAAATTTTGATAATGGAAACCGGCTGGTTCAACACCCCGTTGTTGGCGATGGTTCCATATGCAACAGCCATATCCAGCGGGCTGACGCCCTTGGTCAGACCGCCTAACGCCATGGCAGGGTTGTTGTCGGTATACGGGCCGTCTTCCACTAACGAGGTGATGCCGCAGGCTTTGGCCATTCGCATGACTTTATCGGTACCGACCCGCAAGGCTACACGGATTGCGGGTATGTTGTAGGAACGGGACAGGGCGGTACGCAGGGTTACCGTTCCATGGAAACCGCCACCGGAGTTCTGGGGAGCCCAGCCGCCAATCTGCAACGGTTTGTCATCCACCATGGTCGCTGCAGTCAGACCGTTATCCATGGCTGTCAGATATACAAAGGCTTTGAAAGCGGAGCCGGGCTGCCGCTGGGCGAGCACGGCACGGTTGAACTTGTCCTGGCCACGGCCGCCTACCATGGCTTTGATATAGCCGGTGGTGGGATCCAGTGCGACCAGACCTGCCTGGGGTTGTGTCAGGTGGTCGGGATCTTCCGTCCAGATATCTGGCAGATATCGTATGGCATGCTCTGCTTTGGCCTGCATGCTGCTGTCCAGTGTAGTGTAGACCTTCAGGCCGCCTTTAAATAACGCATCCGCTCCGTACTTGTCGATAATCTGCTGGGATATATAATCAAAGAAATAGGAACGGAGGTCCTTTTGCTTGCCTGTATTGTCTTCTTTGCGGATTTTTACCTCTTCAGCTTTGGCTTTTTGCGCATCGGCCTGCGTAATGTGTCCGTATTTTACCATCTGGTCCAATACGATATCCCGGCGCTCTTTGTTGGCCTTTGGATTCTCCATGGGATCAAAGTAGTTGGGGCTTTTGGGAATGGCTGCAAGCGTAGCGGCTTCCGCGAGGGTGATATCCTGGACATGTTTTCCAAAATATGTCAGCGATGCAGATTCCACGCCGTATGCGCCTTCTCCAAAATAAATCTGGTTCAGGTACATATTCAGGATTTCGTCCTTGGTGTATTTGTTTTCCATCTGCCTGGCCAGGAACGCTTCCTTGATTTTCCGTTTAATTGTACGTTCCTGGGTCAGAAATGCATTCTTCGCCAGCTGCTGGGTAATGGTACTGCCGCCCTGAACTTCCTGCCCCATAATGTTGCTGACCAAAGCGCGGAACGTTCCCCTGTAATCGATACCGCTGTGTTCATAGAAACGGTTATCTTCAATAGATACAAACGCAGCCCGGACATGTTTGGGGATTTTCTCCAGCTTTACCGGAAGCCGGTGCTCGGCCGAAGCCGTGGTATAGATAATTCTGTTTTCATTATCATAAAACTGGGAAACCGCATCAGGAACCAGGCCTTCTTCCATAGCGGAATCCGAGATGGAGTATCCGCAGGAAGCCGTAAGCATGGCCGCAGTAAACAAAGCGGTGAGAGTGATCAGAAGTTTCCCCTTAAATAATGAAGAAGTGCTGTTCATGTCTACCTCATCTTTCCTTAAGTGAAAATTGAATTATGCAGAAGCATATTACATTATAGCATTATAACTTTGATTTGTCATTAAAGGATACTGATTGTCACACTTTATTTCCAAAATTTTCCATAGCACAAAGGATTGTATAGGAAAGAAAGGTATACCACAAGAAGAAAAATATTTATGAAAAACAGCCCGGGAGCCTCTTGCTTTTTTGTTGGAAAAGAGATAAAATACACTTACCCGCCAAGTACGGGCAAAGTTTTTTTGAGAATAAATCAAAAAAGTAGTTGACAACATCAGCCAGATGTAGTAAACTATGCAAGTCGTCGGTTGACGGCGGAACCTTGAGAACTGAATAACGAACCAGATGAATGTGCGGGTCAGCTCTTTTTAGAAGGAGCGGCCTAAAAGAAGTCAAAGAAATT